>JAFZSS010000135.1 GCA_017619255.1 Muribaculaceae bacterium | reverse complement strand
GGTGGTTATCAGCAGGGTCGTATCGACACCAAGGATATCACCAACACCGCCAACAAGTTCCCCAACAAGTATTACTATGCACAGGGCTTCAAGATGTTCCTGAACTTAGGTCTGAAATTCTAATTCAATCAATGCAACAATAAATCAGATATTAATAAAACAAACAATACAACCACTATGAAACGTTTTAATTATTATCTCAGCTTGATGCTCCTGTTGGTGTTCACCGCTGCCTGCAACGATGAGTTTGACCAGCCGCCCATGGTGATTCCCACCGCTGAGCACACCCCCAACATGACCATCGCTGAATTCAAGGCCAAATATTGGCAGGACGCCGTCAATTACATTGACACCGTCAAAGAAGACATCGTCATCCACGGTTGGGTGACCAGTAGTGACGAGAGCGGCAACATCTACAAGTCGCTGTATATCAGTGACGGCACCGCCGGAATCAACATCTCGATCAACCAGAACAGCTTGTACAACAACTACCGCCTCGGTCAGGAGATTGTGATTCCGATGAAGGATTACTTCGTGGGTAAGTATAACGGTCAGCAGCAGCTGGGTTACCCGGCATGGTATGCCAGCGGCAGTGTGTGGGAAGCCACCTTCCTGCCCCAGGCCATGTGGGAATCAATGGTAGAGCTCAACGGCCTGCCTAACCTGAGCAAGGTCGATACCGTTGATGTCAGCATCAGTGACTTCCAGGGCAAGACCGATTCCGAGACGCTGCTCAAGTATCAGGGCAAGCTCGTCCGCATCAGCGGTGTCCACTTTACCGATGCCAATGGTGTCCTCACCTTTGCCGAGTCCAGTGCAACGACCAACCGCACTATCGCTGACGAGGATGGCAACCAGCTCATCGTTCGTAACAGCAACTATGCCGATTTCCGTGCCGATGTCCTCCCCGAGGGTGATGTTGATGTGGTAGGTCTGCTCAGTTTCTACGCTACCCGTCAGAATTCATCGGGTACTTGGCAGTTCTATCTGCGCAGTGCCGATGATGTGATTGGCGGCGGAGGCAAGGGCACCAGGAGTAATCCTTATACGACCCTTGAGGCTGTTGCCGAGCAGAATACCGGCGCCAAGGGTTGGGTAACCGGTTATATCGTGGGCGCTGTCGCTCCCGAGGTAACCACCGTGAGCGGCAACGCCGACATCGAGTGGAAGGCTCCGACGACGCTTGATAATACCATCGTGATTGCCGACGATCCCAACTGCACAGATGTTAACAAGTGCCTCATCATCCCGTTGGCACAAGGTTCCAAGGCAAGAGAAGAGCTGAGCCTCAAGAATTATCCCGCCTTGTACAAGAAGGAAATCAAGGTGAAGGGTCCGTTTGGCACCTTCATGGGCAAAGCCGGTCTTACCGAGTTGCAAGACTATGAGCGTCCCGAGATTCCTGTTCTGAAGTTGGAAGAGACCTTTGACACGGCACTGCCCGAAAGCTGGTTCAATGTAACGGTATCGGGTGATAAGGCTTGGTATCAGACGGTATTCTCCTCCACTGGTAATGGATATGCCGCCATGACGGGTTACAAGGGTAACAATCCTCCCTTTGACGCATGGCTCATCACGCCTTATCTGGATATCCAGAATGCGGCCAGCAAGACCCTCTCTTTCCGCACTCAGGTTGCCGGCTATGGCAGCACAACAAGTGTATTTGAGGTTTATCTGCTGAACTCGCGTAACCCCGAGGAAGCTACTGTCAAGGTGAAGCTGAATCCCGCGTTGGCAACACCTACCAACGGCACGCCCGTTTACAGTGACTGGAAGGAGTCTGGCGAGGTTGACCTGAGCCAGTGGGCCGACGGTTGCTACTATATCGGTTTCCGTTTCTATGCTACTCAGGATGCCAACTATGCAACATGGTGCGTTGACGATGTGACTTTCGGTATCGCTCCCAAGCCTGACACTTCTTCCGACTTTGAGACGATGCCTGCCCGCACCACCACGCTCGGCAACTACACATCTGCCAAGGGATGGGAGGCCAACAACTGTACCCTGCTTGAGGGCGGTGCAACTGATGGTAACCCCGTCTTCGCTTTCATCGGCTACGCTCTGGGTTCTACCTCAGTATATGCTAAGGCTCCGACCATGAATGGCGGTACCGCCTCGGTGGGCACTATCAAGTCACCCGTCTTGAAGGGTGGCATGACCAAGTTGCGCTTCAGCTATGGTTGCGCATACTCGGGCAAGGTGCTCAAGTTCCGTGTAGATGTGAAACAGAACGGCAATGTCGTTAAGTCATGGACCGTCAGCAACGACAATGTGACCCAGAAGCAGGCTTACAGCTTTGAGGAGGCTGTCAGCGTTAATGGCGACTTCACAGTAGAGTTTACCAACCTGTGTCCGTCTAACGCCACGGGCAACACCAAGGACCGTGTTTCCATCTGGAATGTCAACTGGGATGCTGCCGAGTGATCAGGCTTTAAACTTTTGCGATGACATGATGTCTTAATAGTTGGAAAGTTAAAGTCGAACAATAAATAATGACACGAACTATGAAAAAGTTATTATACATGGCTCTGGCGCTGGTGACATTGTTACCGGCGCTGGCCCAGGGCCAAGACAATCAGGAGCAGGAGCGCCGTTACTTGATGTATGGCGTGATGTTCTATAATCTCGAGAACTTGTTTGACACCATCAACAACAACGGTGTCTATGACTTGGAGTTTTCGCCTCAAGGCGCCCGTCAGTGGAACGGAAACAAGTACTGGCAGAAACAGCACAACATGGCTTATGCAATCAGCCAGATGGAAGTCAAGGGTTCTCCTGCCGTCCTGCCCATCATCATCGGTGTAAGCGAAATCGAGAACATCACCGTGCTTCAGGACCTCGTCCGTCAGCCCGAAATCAAGGACTGCCGTTACCAGATTGTGCATCATGATGGTCCTGACCGCCGTGGTGTGGATGTTGGTTTGTTGTACAACCCGAGGTTCTTCAAGGTGTTGAATGTGACCAATCAGAGGATTAACAAGTATCTGCCCGACTATCCCGACTTCCGCTCGCGTGACCAGTTGTGTGTCACGGGTATGCTGGCTGGTGAGAAGGTGTCGGTGATTGTCAATCACTGGCCCTCGCGCCTTGGCGGTGAGGAGGCTTCGAGCTACTTGCGCGAGGCTGCTGGCCGCATGGCTCGTGAGACGATGGACTCCCTGCTGCGTGATGACCCCAATCAGGGCATCATCTTCATGGGCGACTTGAATGACGACCCGCAAAACAAAAGCTGCAGCGAGGCTCTTGGTGCCAAGAAGGAAATCAAGGACTGCCCAGGCGACGGCACTTGCTTCAACCCGTGGTGGAACATCCTTAACAGGGGTATCGGCACCTTGGGTTACAAGGGTAATTGGAACCTGTTTGACCAGATTATCTTCACCGACTATTTCCTGCGCAACTACGAAGGCAAGGACAAACCCACCTTGACCTTCTCTCGCGCCGAGGTGCTCAACCGCAAGTTCTTGCGTGGTGATGAGGGCGACCGTCAGGGTTATCCCCTGCGTACCTTCTCGGGAGGCGTCTTCCTCAATGGCTACAGCGACCACTTCCCCACGATGATCTATCTCGTGAAGGAAATCAAGTAACTTGTTATTGACATATCATCAAGGGGCAACCACCATCTCGGTGGCTGCCCCTTGTTTTGTTGTGCATCAGTGAATCTTTTTTTCACCTTAGGGTGAAAGTGAGGAGATTTTTGGGGTGGGTTGCAACTTTTTGACCTGCTCTGTGCGTCTATAGGGTGAATGGCGGTATGGTTTTGCCGCCAGTAGCGAGAATACTCACAAAATACTATAGAACAATGAAAAGATTTCAATTCACACTGATGATGGCGCTGGTGGCCGTGATGACGGCCTCGGCTGCCACTTTCACGGGAAAGGTCGTTGATGAGGCTGGCTTGCCCGCCCCCTTTGCCAATGTCGTTTTGCTTAACGCCGGCGATAGTGCGTTTGTCGCTGGCACCACAACTGGCGATGACGGCACCTTTAGTATTACCGGCAACGCTGGAAAGCCGATTGTTAAGGTGTCTTACCTTGGTTATAAAACGCAGATGATAGAAGCCGCGGGTACTGACTTGGGCACCATCGTCCTTGAGCCCGAAGCGACCCAATTGGGCGAGGTGGTCATCAAGGGTGAGCGCCCCGAGTTCAAGCTCACCGGCGAGGGTCTCAAGACCGATGTGGAGAACACCTTGTTAAGCAAAGTGGGTACCGCAAAGGCCGTGCTGCAAAATCTGCCTGGTGTGCAGCAGACCAAGGACGGACTGGAGGTCTTCGGCAAGGGCGCACCGCTCATCTACATCAATGGCCGCAAAATGCAGGACAAAACTGAATTGGAGCAGATCAGCAGCGAGGACATCAAGAGCGTGGAATTGATTACCAACCCTGGTGCGAAGTATGACGCAACAGTAAATGCTGTCATTCTCATCAAGACCAAGCGTCCACAGGGCGAGGGTTTCAGCTTCAACAGCCAGGCTTCTTATTATCTGAGCAAGGGCCCAGACTTGGCGCTCGGCACAAACTGGAACTACCGCCACAAGGGGCTGGATGTGTTCGGCAGCGTGTGGTATAATGATGACCGCTACATACAGAACGATG
>JAFZSS010000134.1 GCA_017619255.1 Muribaculaceae bacterium | reverse complement strand
TGCCCGTGCTCATCGCCCGCGGCGAGGACGGCGCCACCACAGTGACCACGACGATGATCATCGCGGCAATGGCAGGAATTCAGGTGTTTGCCACCGGCGGCATCGGCGGCGTGCACCGTGGTGCCGAGACCACGATGGACATCAGTGCCGACCTCGAGGAACTGGCCATGACACCTGTCATGGTTATCTGCGCAGGCGCGAAGTCCATCCTTGACCTGGGCCTCACGCTTGAGTACCTCGAGACCAAAGGCGTGCCTGTCATTGGCTACGGCACCGAGGAACTGCCCGCCTTCTACACACGCCACAGCGGCTTCAAGGTGGACTACCGCATCGACACTCCTGAGGAACTGGCTGCCGCCTTCCGCGCCAAACTAGACATGGGACTGCAGGGCGGTATGCTCGTCACGAACCCCATCCCCGAGCAGTACTCCATGCCTGCCGAGGTCATCAACGAAGCCATCGACGAGGCTATCAGCGAAGCCAACCGTCTAGGCATACGCGGCAAGGAAACCACACCCTTCCTGCTCGCCAAGGTCAAGGACCTCACCGGTGGCGACAGCCTCGCCAGCAACATCCAGCTGGTGCTCAACAACGCCCGCCTCGCTGCCCGCACGGCTGCCGCACTGACACGCTAATCCGCTTCGTTTTCAACCGATAATCAAATGTATCGAGGAGACGCAGGACATGCGCCTCCTTTTTTGTTCAGATGACAAGGAGACAAAAAATTCATGAAATAAGACAATAATCAGAGATTATTGCACTATCTTTGCAGATTGTAATTAAACGAAATTTTATAACCCAAAAATAAGACTTAAGATTATGAGATGTCAACATTGCGGACATGAAGTTCCCGAAGGTTCTGCTTTTTGCAATCATTGCGGCTATCGCATCAGTGACACGACAACAAAACAAATCTGCAGCTACTGCCATCAGACGATGCCGGCAACATCGGTGTTCTGCCCACATTGCGGCAAGGCAGTCGATAATGCCATGAGCGTGGCTCAACAGAGTGTTACCAAGACAATAGCCGAATCGCCCATCAAGGAAACTGTTGCCCAAGCGCAGCCCAGTCGGCCTCAACCGAGTGAAGAACAGCAACGCCTGGCCCGCCGACGCGCCATGGCGCAACCCGTGAGGCCTGTCGTTCAAGACCCCGACGATGAGGATGACGAGGATGATTATGAAGGCGGTGAAGGTCGTTCCAACTTCAACCGTAACCTCATCATCGGCATCGTACTCGCTGCTGTGCTCATCGGCCTGCTCAGTGTGCTCAGGCATTGCAACAGCCAGGAAAACGACAACCTGAAAGCAAAAGCCGACAGCGCTGCAGTCATTGCCGACAACAGCCAGGACGCTGCAAACATTCTGGGTGCCGAACTGAGTCGCAACAATTACAGCGAGGACGGAGCAACCATCGGCTGTGCCGTGAAATTTGCCGAGACAGACCCCGATACCCCCGACCGCATCGTCGGCGTGACCTACAAGAACGATGCCGACCGTCCCTTCATCAAGATTTATCAGCTCACCCGCGACGGCGGCGGTTGGAAGACTGAACTGGTGCAGACCAAGTACTTTGATGAGCGCAATATCGTCATGGACAACTCATCGCTCATCGCCGACCAGATGTATGTACCCCGCAAAGAGACCGTCGATGGTAAGCCGTGCCTCTATTTTGCCTTCCTGGATCACCTCAAGAGTGCCGGCGAGGGCAGTAACGGCCGCGTCACACTGGCGTTGTATGACCTTGATTCCAAGAAGTTGACGACATTGAACTATGACGGTCCCATCCGCTCCCGCAGTGACGGTCGCCAGTATGTTTACAGCCGTGGCCCCCTAGAGAGCACCAGCAGCAGTGAGCGCATGTTCCTGCAACAGGAAGCGGCCAAAATCGGCGCCATACGCTTAGCCACCCAAGAGGAAATTGATGCCGAGGAAGAGGAAAAAGCCAAGGAAGAGGAGGAAAAAGCTCTCGCTGGTGAAGAAAACGCCGAAGCCAAGTGGGACAATGACAACGCCGAGAACATGGACAAACTCAAGGAGGGCAATGAGGTGCAGATGAAGCCCACCCAGTATGACAAGCCCATCATCAAAAAGGATGATATCAAGGATAAACTTGAGAATGACCGTTATATCGTACTGTTAGACAAAAACGGCAGTGTAGTCGGCTTCAATAAGAACACCCGCAAGTACTTCACTATCTACGGCGGCAAGAACGGTTCGGCATCGGGCATCAGCTTCAACGGAGACAACAGCGTGCTCATCAAGACGGCTAACGGCAGTCTCTCCTATGACCTGGTTCATGACAAAGCCAAAACCGCTAACTGATTGACGGAATGACTCCCGAGAAACGATATTACGCTTGGTTTTTTATCAAGCTGGATCTCATTCTGGCAGGGCTCCTCGCCCTGCTATGGTGGCTCAACAACTCCGTTTTCTGTTAAGCGTCAAGAACACATCATCTAGATTTTCTGGACTAACTTAAACTAGGGACTAAGGACTAGGGACTAGAAACTAAAAAACTAAACATATGGCAGTTGAAATCAGAGAAATCCAACCCACCAAGCGCAACCTGCTTAAGTTTGTGCATTTCCCCATCGATGTCATTTACCGCGACAGCGAGTACTATGTGCCGCCGTTGGTGAACGATGAGGTGAACACCCTGCGCCCCGATAAGAACCCGGCGTTTGACTTCTGTGAGGCCACCTATTTCCTGGCTTACCGCGACGGCAAAATCGTGGGACGCATTGCCGGCATTATCAACCATGTGGTCAACGAGCGCTCCGGCAAAAAAGAGGCCCGCTTCAGCTACATCGATTTCATCGACGATGACGAGGTTGTTGACGCGCTCATCGATGCCGTGACACGCTGGGGTAAGAGCAAAGGCATGGAGCACCTGACAGGTCCGCTGGGATTTACCGACATGGACCCCGAGGGAATGCTCATCGAGGGCTTTGACCGAATTGGCACCACCGGAGCGGTATATAGCCATGCTTATTACCCCAAGCACATGGACCGCTTGGGATTTGTCAAAGATGCGGATTGGCTGGAGTTCCTGATTACCATCCCCAAAGAAGTACCCGAGAAAATAGCCCGCATCGCACACCTCATCAGCGAACGGCTCAACCTGACAACCATCAAATACACTGACCGCAAGAAACTGGTAGCAGACTATGGTGACGCCATCTTCAAACTGATCAATGTGTCCTATGACGAGTTGTTCGGCTACTCGCCGCTCACCGACAAGCAGATCAAGCACTACATCAAGATGTATCTGCCCTTCCTGCCGCTTGACGACCTGTCGATGGTGGTTGAGAAGGACACGGGCGAACTCATCGGCGTGGGCATCACCATCCCGTCAATGTCCAAGGCGCTCATCAAGTGCCGTGGCCGACTCTTCCCCATGGGCTGGAAATACCTGATTGATGCTTTCAAGCACAACGATGTGGTGGACCTAATGCTCATCGGTGTCAAGCCTGAATATCAGAACAAGGGTGTGAACTCGCTCATCCTCGATGACCTTATCCGTGTGTTCGCCAAGCAGGGCTACAAGTATGCCGAGAGCAACCACGAGCTGGAACAGAACACCAAGGTGCTGCAACAGTGGGAATACTTCGAGTATGACCAGCACAAGCGCCGCCGCGCCTACACTAAGGAAATTTGATTAGAAACCAGGGACTAGAAACTAAGGACTAAAAACTAAAATACAATGAACGACAAGATTCAAGTCATCAGCAAATATGCCCTCGAGGGGCTTAACCTTGACGCGTTGAAGGATGCGGCACTCGCCGCCAAGCAGACGCTCGAGAGCGGTAATGGTGCCGGTAACGACTTCCTGGGCTGGTTGCATCTGCCCAGCAGCATCGACGAGCAGCAGCTCTCCGACATCGAGAAAACCGCTGCCGTGTTGCGCCAGGAGTGTGAGTATGTCATTACTATCGGCATCGGCGGCAGCTACCTGGGCGCCAAAGCCGTTATCGAGGCCCTGAGCGACCACTTCGCCTCTTACAAGAGCGGCAACGGTCCCAAGGTGCTCTTTGCAGGCAACAACATCGGCGAGGACTACCTCTACGACCTGATGGACCTGGTGCGCGGCCACAAGTTCGGCATCATCGTCATCTCCAAGTCAGGTACCACGACCGAGCCCGCCATCGCTTTCCGCCTCTTCAAGGAGATGCTGGAGCAGCAGGAGGGCAAGGAGTTCGCTCAGCGTAACATCGTCGCCGTGACCGACGCGCGCCGCGGTGCCCTGCGCAATCTGGCTACCCAGGAGGGTTATGCCACCTATGTCATTCCCGACAATGTGGGCGGCCGTTTCTCGGTGCTCACCCCCGTGGGCCTCTTGCCCATCGCTGTTGCCGGCTTTGACATCCGCAACCTCGTGGCTGGAGCCATCGAGATGGAAGAGAACGGCGACGAGCAGGTATTGAACTATGCCATCGCCCGCAACGCCCTCTATCAGGATGGCAAAAAGATAGAAATCCTCGCCAACTTCACCCCGCGCCTGCACTTCGTGGCAGAGTGGTGGAAACAGCTCTACGGCGAGAGCGAGGGTAAG
>JAFZSS010000133.1 GCA_017619255.1 Muribaculaceae bacterium | reverse complement strand
TGAGCCTTTGGGTCGCATCGCCCTGAGCATCATATTTCAGATTCCTTGCCATTTCTTACACATTTATCACCGCAAAGGTAAACAAAATCCATCACTCCCACAATATTACCGTTCCCCCTTCTCTTTTACTATCTTGCGGATTTGCTCATAGGGGACATTCAGAAAAAACCCGGAAAATGTCTTGTAGGCAATGATTTTTTGACTAATTTTGCTTGGTTGAAATCAACTAAGGTAAAAAAGATGAAGACAGATTTAAAGACGAACATCAAGTTCTATCAGGTGTCTAACCGGTATTACCGCCCTGAAAACGAAATCGAACTCGCCTCGTTGACACGATACGAGAAAGTGACGACCAGGGTTGAGGAGAGTGCCGAGCAAGGCGCGCGCATTGCCGCACTCGAGGTGGCCAACATCATCAATAAATGCATTGAAAGCAAGGGTCGCTGTGTCATCGGTTTCGGAGCTGGCAGATATGTGTTCAAAGTCTATGACGAGTTGGTAAAACTATATTTTGCCGACAAGGTGAGTTTTGCCGATGTGGTGGCCTTCAACTTGAGTGAATTGTGCGGCGACAACGACATGAGTCTGCACCGTCTGATTCAGGAACAACTATATGCCAAAGTCGATATCGAGCCCGACAAGATTCACACCATCAACAACCTGGAGGCTATCGACAACGCTCATGAGCTTTGCAAAGCCTATGAGCGTGAAATTCTTGAGGCCGGAGGGTTGGACCTGGTGTTGTGTGACCTGAACAATGACGGCAGCATCGCCTATAATGAGCCGGGCTCGGCACGCGACAGCGCATGCCGGTTGATGCTCCTGGGCAGTGAGTCACGCACGCGCGTTGCCGAGGTGTTCCAGAGCGACACCGCCCCAAAAACAGCCGTCACGCTGGGCATCGGCAATATTCTGAAGGCCGACAAGGTCATCTGCGTGGCTTGGGACGAAGACAGCGCCAACGCCCTGTTCAACACCATCGAGGGCAAGATGACCGACCTGGTGCCCGCCTCTTTCCTTCAAGTCCACAACGACGCTCAAATCATCGCCGATCTCGATGCTGCGTCCCACCTGACGCGCATCAGCTATCCTTGGAAGGTCACCTCCTGTGAATGGAATGACCACCTGATACGCAGGGCCATCGTGTGGCTTTGTGAGCAGACGGGGAAGCCCGTACTCAAACTCACCAACAAGGATTACAACGATTACGGCTTGAGTGAGCTGGTCGCTCTGTATGACTCGGCCTACAATGTCAATATCAAGATATTCAACGACCTGCAGCATACTATTACGGGATGGCCTGGCGGCAAGCCCAATGCCGATGACACCTATCGTCCCGAGCGCGAGAAGCCCTACCCCAAGCGCGTGCTGGTCTTCAGCCCGCACCCCGACGATGTGGTGGTGTCGATGGGTGGCACCGTGCGCCGACTGGTGCAACAAGGTCATGATGTGAGGATTGCGTTCCAGACCGACGGCGACGTTGCCGTGAGCGACGAAGACCTGATGCGCAACCTCATCCTGGCCGAACGCGTGATGCGCCAGTACGAGCCCGAGAGAAATGTTCACTTTATCCAGCAGATGAGGGAAAAACTCAACGACCGCAGCAATGCCAGCGAGGAGGATAACGCCATTCGATATTTCAAGGGTTCCATCATCTTGAGTGAGGCCTATATGGCTTGCCGCCAGATGGGTGTCCCCAGAGAGAACCTGTATGACCTGAGGATGCCGTTCTACACCAATGACCCACACGGGCAAGGCAAACTCACCGACGAGGATGTCGCCGTCGTGCAGAACCTCATTTTGCAGGTCAAGCCGCACCAGATCTTTATCGACAACGACCTGGTGGACCCCAACGGTGTGCACATGCGCGCCAGCGGTGCGGTGATGCACGCCCTCGATAACCTGAAGGACGAGGAGTTCATGCGTGACTGCCGCGTGTGGATGTACCGCGGACAGTGGGGACAATGGGATGTTGACCATGTGGAAATGGCGGTGCCCATGAGCCCCGAGGAGTTCAGCGACAAGCGCGATGCCATCCTCAAGTTCCAATCACAGATTCACGACGCTCCCTTCCGCACGGGCACTGACGGCAAACTCTCTTGGCAACGCTCCATCGAGCGCAACCGCGACCTTGCCGAGGTATATCAACGGTTGGGATTAGCCACCTATGAGGCCATCGAAGCCTTTGTGCAATACCGCTTCCGCAACGAGTGACTCTTGACACGATAATTAACAAGGCAGGGTGCTGTTTTTAGCACCCTGCCTTGTTTTCCGGATGGTCCTCGTTCATGCCTCGGTTACGGCTCGCGGCAGTTGCATCAGCCCTGGGTCAAGGGCAATGGAATACTCACCGCCCCTCGTGCCCGAGATGAGATACTGCTGACACAATTGCTTGTCAACAATACACTTCTTGATAAAGCCGTTGGCCCTTGAGATGGTCTCGTTGAGCGAATTGCTCCAGGGGTCACACAGGTTGTCCACGGTGCTACGCACGCGTTCCTCGTTGGCGCCAGGCTTTACCAAACAATAGATGTCCACCAACTCATCGCGATACTTGTCAATATCCCTCAACTCAAAGCCGCCCTGCCCTAGCACACGCTTCTTCATGAACAGAATGTAGAGTGTACGGCACATGGCCGACATCTTGATCTCCATCTCATCATAGTCGGGTAGCACGATTTTCATGTCACCGTTCACCAGCAGGTGGCCCGGATTCTGTCCTATCAGCACCTTGCCCTCGAGCAAGGTTGACATCATCTGCTGAGGGTCTTGATGATACTTGGCGATGAATGCGACAATGCGCATCCTGAGGTCATTCACATCACGCTCATATTCCGACTCAATGCGTCTGGATTCCAGGACTTCCTCAACCTCAAGATCCTGCACAACAGAGGCCTCGGCACAAGTGTCCTCATCGTAATAGCGCCCTTGCGAGATGATTTCTTCTGAATCACCTGCGACGCCTACCGTTGCATCAATTTCGTCGTCCTGAATCCACCGCGGCAATGACTTGGGGACATCCTCATCGGAAATCTGCTTCCTCCGTGACTGCTTCTCCTTTTTTACCTTAAACTCAAATCGCTCAACATGACGACGGGACGGCTCGACACGCGTATGGTCTTGAGGGCATGAAAGACTTTTACGCTCTTGCAAAATTTCATTGAACGGTGTCGATGCAGTGGATGAGCCCCACTTGCCACGAGGCGGCTCATTGCGGTCGCCAAAGTCGTCCTCGTTGATAATGACATCGCCCCGGCTGTCATCCATCACATCGGACAGACAGTCGCTAAAGGCGTGCACGGCAGCCAACAGTGAATAACTGTCGCTGCGGCCGTACTTGTTAAGGTGCAGTTGCACCACAGCATATCTGCCCAAATTGCCCACATTAAAGCGGCGGGCAACAATGACAGTGTGGTCAATGTCCCATGTTTCGATCCACTTCAGTGACAGCGGACGAATCATGGGCTCTATCATTGTGGCGAACCAGCGCAGATTGTGCGTCTGCTTGGGATTACCGTAGACATAAATGTGACCATAATCGAGATGTTGAAACAAGTCTTGAAGCTCAGGGTTGTCCATATCAAGAAGCGGATTTTTCGGGTGAGAAAATAATTGAAGGATAATACTTTTTGACTGCAAAAATCATGCCAATGGACCGCCTCTTCATAGTATGGTCCGTTGACAGATTCTTGGGGTAAATGCGTCAATCAAAAAAATCCTCATTATTGGCCTCCTTGATGCGCTCACTGCGTTCCTCAAGGCTACAAGGCTTTGCCATGATGGATGACATCTTTGACATCCATCTGCCTTGCGCCCGATTGGCTTTGGCAAACATGGCCTTGGTGCCGGCTTCTGACTTTTCGAATTGCAGGTGGTGGTTGATGTTGAGCGAGTAAGCCACCTGTTCCACATCATGGTCGGCACCGATGTAGGTGAACTGCCAACCCTGCTCTTTGTAGCTCTCGATGAGGGACTTAATGGCACTGAGGGAGAACTCGTGAGAGGCATTCTCATAGCCGTCGGTGATGATGGTTACCAGTGCCAGCGAGTCGGCGTCCTGGCTTTTGAGGGCGTGGACGCGGCTGATGGTCGTGCCGATAGCGTCATACAGCGGAGTCATGCAACAGGGACGGTAGTCCTTGTCGGTGAGGGTCTGTACCTCGGCAACGGGCGCATTGTCATAGATAAGGCGCTGCTCGCAGCCGCAGAAGGCAACAAGCGTTACTTTGTGTGTCTGGTCGGGATTCTTTTCCTGGGCACTACGGATGGAACCGATGGTCTCGTTCACGCCGTCGATGGCCTGGCGTGCAATGCTTGACATAGAGCCGCTCTTGTCAAGGATAATCACATTGTAAACAGTAACAGGGGTCTTCATCATGTTGAAAATTGAAAATGAGTAAAATATGAAACTTTAAAAACGGTGTCATTGAAGTTGACGATGCAAAGATACACGCGATTTTTCCATGCCCCGATTTCCTGCAACCTTGCAGTTTTCTTTTCACCATCGCGAGACTCTGTCATTGCCAGAAAAGCCCTTTTTCCAAGAAAACTGAAAATTGAAAACTGAAAACCGAAAAAATATTAGTATCTTTGCAGGTTAAATGATTTATCCGCGAGATGAAAGTTAAAATCCATCATGAGGGCGAGAACATCCTGTTGATACTGTTCTTGATTATGGTAGCGACAGGCGCTATGGCTTACAGGTTCTTTGACTACAAGCCGGTAGCCTGGTGCCTGATCGTGCTGATGGCTATCCTGTTCCTGCTGGTGCTCAACTTCTTCAGGCTGCCACGACGCCGTTTCAAGGGCGACAACAGTGACGGCACAGCGGTCCTCTCGAGTGTTGACGGCACAGTAGTCGCACTCGAGGAGGTCTATGAGGATGAGTACCTGCACCGCAACTGCATCCAGTTGTCGGTGTTCATGACCATCTTCAATGTCCACGCCAACTGGGTTCCCGTCAAGGGCAAGGTGACCTATGTCAAGCACCATTCCGGCAGATTCCTTGCCGCCAACCTGCCCAAATCCAGCAGCGATAATGAACGCTCGTCGATCGTCATCCGCACTGCCACGGGCGAGGATATCCTCGTGCGACAGATTGCGGGCGCGGTAGCGCGGCGCATTGTGACCTATGTGGAGCAAGACGAGGATGTGGACATCAAGGACTTCATCGGGTTCATCAAGTTCGGCTCACGAGTGGACATCTTCCTGCCTCTCGACACCGAAATCAAGGTCAAACTAGGCGACCACACCTGGGGCGGAGAAACGCTGGTGGCACGACTGAAAAATAGGCCTTAAAATTTGGTAACTAAAAAAGTAAGAAATCATGATGAAAGCAATCCGTAACAACATACCCAATGCCATCACCTCGCTGAACCTGCTGTTCGGCTGCCTGGCTTGTATCGCGGCTTTTCACTGCTATGACGCGATGTGTGGCACCTCACTCAAGGGCTATGAATTGGCGTTTATCTTCATCGCGTTGGCCGCTGTAGCTGATTTCTGCGACGGATTGGTGGCACGCGCGCTTCATGCCGTGAGCAACATCGGCGCAGAGCTGGACTCGCTGGCCGACCTGGTCAGCTTCGGCATCGCTCCCGCCATGGTGCTCTATAACATCATGTTAGGTCAGGGCGCTGGCCACTGGGCGCTGGCGGCACTGCTGCTGCCCGTGTTCGGCGCGCTCAGGCTTGCCCGCTACAATGTCGACCCCACCCAGGGTACTGTCTTCACGGGCCTGCCCATCCCCGCTAACGCCATCTTCTGGATCGGCTTCACGGCATGGTATGCAATGCACCCTGTTCCCCTGTGGCTGGTCATCGTGCTCATCGTGGCATTGTCGCTGCTGATGGTGTGCCGGCTGCGCATGTTCTCGTTGAAGATGCACAACCTGACATCGCTCAAGGAGAATTGGGCACAGTATTTGCAGATTATCGCCACAGTGGCGTTCGTCGTGTTCATGGGATTGCCTGGCCTGGCTGCCGCCATCGCCCTCTATGTGCTGCTGTCAATCATCAAACGAGAGAAATAAATGGGAAGCTTCCTGTTATTCATATTGCTCATCCTGTTCCTGATGGTGGGAATACCTCTGATACGGGGGTGGCTCTACATGCAGAACCTGCGCCGCCGTGTCAATGAGTCATTCCGCGGACGCCAGCAGCATGACCGCTCCAGCCGTGACGAGGACGATGAATACACCGAGACCGGTGAGCGCAAGAAATACACCAGCGACGAGGGTGAATATGCCGACTTCGAGGAAGTAAGCGGCACCATCATCGAGGAAACAACTTCGACAGGCGACACCCGCACCATCATCGAGGAACAAGTTACCGACGCCGAGTACGAGGAAATCAGGGAAAGTTAGGGGTTGAAGGCCCACACAAGGCAGAGGGCCACCCATTCCCTCATCACGGCTCAATTAAAACCAAAAACGAGGCTGCTCACGCAGTCTCGTTTTTGGCGCTTCTTCTTGGACTTGAACCAAGGACCCCCTGATTAACAGTCAGATGCTCTAACCAACTGAGCTAAAGAAGCAATCCTCTCTCTTAAATATCTATCTATTATGTCGCGCTTCTTCTTGGACTTGAACCAAGGACCCCCTGATTAACAGTCAGATGCTCTAACCAACTGAGCTAAAGAAGCTTTTCAGCATCCTTGCGGCAATACCTGCCGAAAAATGCGGTGCAAAGATAGTGCCTATAATTGAACTGGACAAGAAAAAAATGAAAAAACTTGAAAATTTTCGTTTCATAAAGGTTTTTTAGGCCTCTATTTCGGCGCTATATCAGGGAATAGTAGTATTTTCGCACCCAAATATACATTGCTTATAATGAAAAAGACGCTCAAATACATAGCCTGGGCTCTCCTCGTGGCAGCCCTCGCCGCTCCGGCAGCACTTGCCGACGGTGACAAGAAAGTCAACGATGACGCCGCCGTGGCACGCAGCCTGGACATCTTCAACACCCTCTACAAGGAGTTGAACACCTTCTATGTCGACAC
>JAFZSS010000019.1 GCA_017619255.1 Muribaculaceae bacterium | reverse complement strand
CGTTGATGGCATTGCGCTCGCTGAAGGCTCTTACCACGGCATTGCGGGACTTGATGTCTGGCAGCATGCGGCGACGGCCGTAAAGCGTCGTCACATAGCCTTTCTCGCGAGCTTGGGCGATGCTGCGGTCAATGTAGTCGCGCACCTTGGGGAAGGTGGTGTAATAGCCGTCGATGAGCATCTTAGCCTCGTCGCGCGGGATGTCCAGGCGCTGGGCGAGACCGAAAGCGCTGATGCCGTACAGGATGCCGAAGTTGGCCGTCTTGGCCTTGCGGCGCTCGTCGCCGGTGACCTGGTCGAGCGGCTTGTGGTAGATGCGCGCCGCGGTGATGGCGTGGATATCGTGGTCGTGAGCAAAGGCGTCGAGCATCGTCTGGTCGTGGCTCATGTCGGCCACCAGGCGTAGCTCGATCTGCGAGTAGTCGGCGCTGAAGAACACATTGCCGTCGGCAGGGATGAAGGCGCGGCGAATTTCCTTGCCCTCGTCGTTACGCACGGGGATGGTCTGCAGGTTGGGGTTGGTCGAGGACAGGCGTCCCGTGGCGGTCACCGTCTGGTTGTAGGTCGTGTGTATGCGCCCTGTCTGGGGATTGATGAGGGTGGGCAAGGTGTTGACATAAGTGGACAGCAGCTTGCGTATTCCTCTCAGTTCCAGAATTTTGTTGACCAGGGGGTGGCGGTAGCGCAGCTTGAGCAGGATGTCCTCGGTAGTGCTGTACTGGCCCGTCTTGGTCTTCTTGGCCTTAGGGTCGATTTTCAGGTGGTCAAAGAGCACCTCACCCACCTGTGCCGGCGATGCGGTGTTAAAGGGCACGCCAGCCAGCTGGTGGCATTCCTCCTCGAGTTTGTTCATCTGTTCGGTCAGGGTGATGGAGTAGTCGTTGAGCGCCTTGACATCGATGCGTGCGCCCGCCAGTTCCATGCTTGCCAGCACCTTGACAAGCGGCAGCTCGATCTCAGTCAGCAGTTTCTCCAGCCCTTGTTCCTTGAGTTGGCTGTCGAGCACGGGGGGCAGCTGGAGCGCCAGGTCGGCGGCTTCACAGGCCCATTGTGTCAACGCCTGGGGTGCCAACTGCTGCGGCTTGAGTTGGTTGCGGCCTTTGGGCCCCAGCAGGCTCTCGGGGGTGATGGCGGTGTAATGGAGCAGCTCGTAGGCCATTTCGGCGATGGAATGGCCGCGTTCGGGCTGCAGCAGGTAGTGGGCGACGGATATGTCATAGTAGGGTGCCGTGAAAGCGATACCGTGACGGTCGAGGGCGACCATTGCGCGCTTGACATCGCTGCTCACGATGCAGGTGTCGCCCGTGAACAGGGGCGCCAGGGCCTTGAGCATCTCGGGCTTGCCGTCGCACTGGACAAAGACTGCCTCATGCTTCTTGCCGCACAGGGCGATGCCCAAGATCTTGAGCTGCATGGCACTGCTGCCCGTACCCAGCAGACTCACGGCGACGCGCGGCTGCTCCTGCAGGTCGCTCACCAGCGTGGCGACCTCGAGGGGCGAGGAGACGAGGCGGTAGCTGTGGGGTGTCTGGTCGAGCGAGGAGAAGGTTGGAGTGGCGGGTGTGTCATCGACGGGGTCATCGAGGTCGAACAAGGAGAGCTGCTTGCCGGGTTTTCCCGGGCCGGATTGACTGGAGCGCCGCTGAGGCGGCTGTACTGGACTGGCTGGACCACCGCTGTCGGGGTTGCTCTGGTTTGCTGCAGGTGCAGCTGTTTTGGCCGGGGTGGGGGCGCTTTCCAGGCCTGCATTGGCCTCGCCACCGTCGATGAGGCGCTGGGTGAGGGTGCGGAACTCCAGCTCGTTGAAGACCTCGCGTAGGGCGTCCATGTCAACGGGCTCGCGGCGCAGGGCATCGGCATCGAGGGTGACAGGCACATCGGTGATGATGGTGGCGAGCCACTTGGACATGCGTATCTGCTCGGCGTTCTCGCTCACCTTCTGCTGCTGGGCACCCTTGAGCTCGTCGGTGTGGTCGAGCAGGTTCTCGATGGAGCCGAACTGCTGGATGAGCTTCTCGGCGGTCTTGGGTCCCACGCCGGGGCAGCCGGGGATGTTGTCGGCGCTGTCGCCCATGAGTCCCAGGATATCAATGAGTTGGGTGGGCGAGTGGATGCCGTATTTGGCATTGATCTCTTCCACGCCCATGATTTCATTCTTGCCAGGGTTGAAGATCTTAATGTTGGGGGTCACCAGTTGGCCGAAGTCCTTATCGCCGGTGACCATATAGGTGAAGAAGCCTTGCTGCTCGGCCTGGTGGGAGAGCGTGCCGATGACATCGTCGGCCTCGTAGCCCTCGACCTCAAAGATGGGGATGCGGTAGGCCTGGAGGATGCGCTTGATGTAAGGCACGGCGACGAGAATGCCCTCGGGGGTCTTCTCGCGGTTGGCCTTGTAGGGCTCGTAGCTCTCGTGGCGGAAGGTCTTGCCGCCGGGCGGGTCAAAGCACACGGCGATGTGGCTGGGCTGCTCACGCTTGAGCAGGTCCTGCAGGGTGTTGACAAAGCCGAAGATGGCCGATGTGTCGATACCGGTCGAGGTGACGCGCGGGCTGCGTATCATAGCGTAGAAAGCCCTGAAAATGAGCGCATAAGCGTCAAGGAGCAGCAGTTTCTTGTTGGGTTCCATAATTGCACGGTTGTTTTACAGGGCATAAAGATAATCATTTTTTTTGACAAGTGCTGTGTTTTGGGCTAAGGTTATAAAGACTTTCTGGACTTTGGGTCTTTAAGGTCGGGATTGAAAATTAACTCTTAAAAATGGTGGCGCTATCGGGAATTATTAGTAATTTTGCAGGCTATGGCAGTTTCGCTTACACACATACAGGAACAGTTGAGGCCGCACCTCGACGCGATGAACAAGATCATCGCGACGACGCTGGCCAGCGACAGTGAGCTCACCAACGGCATCGTGACCAATTACCTGCAGAGCAAGGGCAAGATGCTGCGCCCCATCATCACGCTGTTGAGCGCCAAGTTCTTTGGCGGCATCAACGAGAAGGCGTTGCAGGGTGCCGCAGCTATCGAGATGCTGCACAATGCCTCGCTCATCCATGATGATGTCATCGACGAGGCCCAGGAGCGTCGTGGCGTGCCCACCATCAACAGCGTGTGGAGCAACCATGTGGCGGTGCTCGTGGGCGACTTCTTCGTCACCGGGGCGTTGCGTTGTGGCGTGGCCACGGGCGACGGCCGCATCCTGAGCGCTCTGGCCGACATGGGCCGAGACCTCTCGCTGGGCGAGATTGACCAGGTGGACTTCGCGCGTAACCACAATATCGACGAGCAGACCTATATGGACATCATCCGTGCCAAGACCGCCTCGTTGTTTGAGTGCTGTGCCGAGGTGGGCGGTTATGCCAACAACGCGCCGCAGACTTCCATCGACGAACTGCGCCGTTTCGCGCGCTTGCTGGGCATCTGCTTCCAGATCAAGGATGACACCTTCGACTACTACCACGACCCGATCATCGGCAAGCCCACGGGCAACGACCTGCGCGAGGGCAAGGTGACGCTGCCGCTGATATATGCGCTGAGCCGCACCGACCTGCCCGAGCATGACGAGATGCTGGCGCTGGTCAACAAGGAGACGCCCACGGGAGAGGACATCGACCGCCTCATCGAGTTCGCCAAGCGTGCCGGCGGCATCGACTATGCTTACGAGACGATGCAGCGCCTGCGCGACGAGGCCAACGATGTGCTGTCGCCCTATTCGCCCGAGGAGACCGTGGACCAGTTCCGCGAGGTCTTTGACTATGTCATCGAGCGCAGACTATAGCCACTATAGAATTTTCTATAGTGGCTATAGTAGCTATAGATTAGATGCTTCAGAGGTTTTTGATAGAGGGACGCGTCGAGGCCGGCTGCGATGAGGCTGGCCGAGGCTGCCTGGCGGGGCCGGTGACGGCGGCTGCCGTGATTCTGCCGCCGGACTTCCATAACGACTTGATTAACGACAGCAAGCAGCTGACCGAGCGCCAGCGCGAACTGCTGCGCCCCATTATCGAGCGTGAGGCGCTGGCATGGGCAGTGGCTATGGTGTCGCCCCAGGAGATAGACCGCCTGAACATCCTGCGTGCGAGCATCACGGCGATGCACCGTGCCCTGGACCAACTCGCCATCCGCCCCGAGGGCATCCTGGTCGACGGCAACCGCTTCTATCCCTACCATGACATTCCCCACACGACCATCGTCAAGGGCGACGGCAAGATGCTGAGCATCGCTGCCGCGTCGATTCTTGCCAAGACACACCGCGATGAGCTGATGCGTCAGCTTGATGCGGAGTTTCCGCAGTATGGCTGGGCACGCAACAAGGGCTATCCCACGCCTGACCACCGCGCGGCGATCGCCGAGCATGGCGCAAGCCCTTACCACCGCCGTACCTTCCAGCTGCTGCCGCAGCCCACACTCTTTGATTTTTAAAACTACTAATTTCACCAATTTAACGAATTGGCATCCGCGTTCAATTATTACGAATTATTCCAACCCGCTGCCGTGGTGGGGTTCGTACAATTCGTAATAATAGAGTGCGGATGCTAAAAATCAGTGTAATTAGCGTAATTTGTAGTTTATAAGCAAAAAAATGGAGAGACATTGCTGTCTCCCCATTTTTTATCTAAAGCCTAAAGCCTAATGCTTAAAATCAGTTGGGCCAGGAGCCGTTCAACAGGAAGTTGATCAGCGTGGTGGCATCACTGATGTCCACACCGCCCTGCAGGTCGCAGTTGGCGTTGTCCAGGTTCATGCCGGTAGCGTTGCCGTTGAGCAGGTAGTTAATCAGCGTGGTGGCATCGGTGATATCAACGGTACCAGAGTTGTCAACATCGCCACGCAGGCCAGCAGCTGCAGCCTCGGTCATCTCAGTGATGTAAACCCTAACAAGACCAGCCTGGGAAATAAGTACGATACCGGTCACATCATAGGTCTTGCCTTCTTCGACAGTAGGAATCTCAACACCGTTAAAGAAGTTGCAGATCTGCAGATTATCGGCAGTGTAGTAAATATCGGTGTCGGCAGTGTCGGGCACGAGGGTGACACCCTTGAGGATGACATACTCGTTTACATTAGCAGTGGTGATGGTGGTGCGCTCGAAGGGAGCAGCTTCGCGGTCATCACCGCTATCAGAGATGTCCTTGGGATTGGTGAACTCGGGGGTAAGCTCGTTGAAGAGCTCATAAGTAGCAGTCCAGCCATCGCTCAGTACATCACCGTTAGCGAAGGTCAGAGCCTGTCCAGCGTCGTCCTTGAGGGCGCCATAAATCATGCCGCTAGCGTCCTGGGTATCGCGGATCCACAGGCGGTTGCCATTCTGATAGGTTACAACAACATCGTTGTACATAGTGATCTTAGTGCCACTTTCCTGTGCGTAAGCCTCGGCAAAGTTGTTTACAGTAACGGGATCGGGCTCGGGAGTACCCTGGCCTTCCCAAGAGATGATCGTCAGCTGCAAGGTCGTGTTGAAAATGCCAACAGCGCCAGTAACGAAGTAGTTACCCTCGGTGGTGGGAATGTCATTGAGGTTGAAAGTGTTGTACATTGCCATAGTGGTGCCATCGCTCAGGGTAGCCGTGTAGTTCTTGCCGTTGCCTTTCGTGAACTTGGTGATGTTCTTAACGGTCACATAGGCGTTGATCATTTCAGCATCAAGAGCAGTAATCTCCTGGATGGCAGCGAGCTCGGCATTAGTGTTGCCGCTGGCGCTGACATTAGCGGCGTTCTCATATTCCATCAGGCCATTGTAGATCTTGGTCTTAGCGGTCCAGTTCTTGTTCAGAATAGTACCAGGTGTAAATGATAGAGTATCGTTGCTCTCATTCTTGATATAACCATAGATAAGACCGTAGCCAGTGGCGTCGCGCAGCCACAGGTAGTTGTTCTTCTGTGCGGTTACAACAGCGTCGCCACCGAAGGTGAAGTCGGTAGCAGTAGGCAGTGCATTAACCTCTGCCAGCGTGGTGATGCCGGGAGCAGGCTCATTCTTGGTGTAGGTAGCGCTAACGGTGTTGCTCTGGATGCCATCATACTCAGCATAGGCCTTAACGGTCGTGGTCTCGTTGATGGTAAAGGGATTCTCATACACGGTGTAGTCACCATCGTTGAGGGAGTACTTAACGGTTGCGCCTTCCTCGTTGTTGGTGATGGTAACGGTAAAGGTGTCGTCAAAGTTCTGCGATTCGGGCAGGGTGGGAGCCTGCACATAGGCGGTGGTGCCATCGTCCAGAGTGAAGACAATCTTAGTGGCACGCACCTGGGCTTTGCTGGCAGTCAAGGAAATACTGCGAGACTTGCCGGTCCAAGTACCAATGGAGTCCTCATAAGAATAAGAACCATCCTTGCTATCCAGGGTGAAGCAGCCGGGGCCGTAATCATTCTCGCCCAAGGCGGTGCAGAAGAACTCGATCTTCACAATGTCGGCAACGCCTTCACCGGCGGTGAAAGTAGCCTTCTCGTTCTTGTAGATACGGAACTGATTATCGTTGATGACTCCCTTAGTGCAAGCAAAGGTCACACCGTCTTTCTCTACAGAGAAGGCATCTTGATTAACGGCATCATAGACAATGGGCAGGAAGGTGTAAGCAGGGGCGGGATCCACCTTGGT
>JAFZSS010000132.1 GCA_017619255.1 Muribaculaceae bacterium | reverse complement strand
CAATGTTGCCGACGGCAGCGTTGTCTTCTCGCAGAACACCGGCAAGATTGAGGTCAACTTCACTGATAAGACCATCCAGTTCACCTGCAGTTACAAGGACCTGAACGGCCAGACCCAGAATTTGACCACTCCGGTGATGAAACTTGTGTCACAGAAGGGCTCGGTTTATTACATGGAGACCGGCAGTCAAGCCATAGCCAGAGTTGGCAGGATCGACATGTCTTCTGGCATGATGCTGTACCGAGTGTCGGACCCCGAAGCCGGCACCCAGCTCGTCATCACCACCAATCTGCTGTATGCCTACGCCACGACGACCATGACCAATCCCGAAAACGGCAACCACGGCAGCCACGAGATGTCGGCTTATCTGTTCGCCCTCAACAGCAGGGGCGATAAGTGCACCTTCAGCATCAGCAACTTCATGTCCAACCTGAACGCTGCTGTCGATGCCCCCGAGGTCATCTATGACGGACTGACAGTAACGCCCACCGGAAATGGTTACAAGATCACTGCTGCCAGTGTCGAGTCCAACTACAACGGCTTCTACACCCTCACCGACGTGGACTTCACCCTCAGCGAGCAGTGCGAATTGATCAACGGCTCGTTCAAGTGCAACGGCATCAATTACTCGGTAACAGGCACTCTCTTCCCCGCTGATTGATTCAGCACACATCACATATAATGCACCAGAGGAACCGCTCTTCTGGTGCATTTTTCGTCGGGCACCAATGAGAAGCTGAATAGATACATTGGTGATGTAAATGCTAAAAAAAGCATAAAAAAAGGCCGTTTCGGGCTGGATTGGCATTTTTTTTGCTATCTTTACACCCTCAAACAAAAGATTGATGGCAGCACGCGAGAAATATGACGAGGCTGTGGTGGTCGCGCAACTGCATGACCCCAACCAATGTAAGGCCGCGTTCGGTAAGGTTATCGAGCACTACAGCTCGCAACTTTACTGGCAGATACGCCGCATGGTCATTGACCATGACGACGCCAACGATGTGCTGCAAAACACCTTCCTGAAGGCGTGGACAAGCATCGACAACTTCCGCGGCGACGCCAAGCTCTCGACATGGCTTTACAAGATTGCCATCAACGAGTCGATCACTTTTGTCAACAAGAAGAAGGTGATGAACCAGCTGTCCATCGACGATGACGAGAGTTTCCTCGTCAACCAGTTGGAGAGCGACGAGTGGTTTGACGGCGACGAGGCCCAAATCAACCTGCAGAAAGCCATCGCCACCCTGCCCGACAAGCAGCGTCTGGTGTTCAACATGCGCTACTACGATGAGATGAAATATGACGAGATGAGCGAGATTCTCGGCACCAGCGAGGGTGCTCTCAAGGCGTCATACCATCATGCGGTGAAAAAGATAGAACAGTATTTAAGTGAAAAAGGATAATTTTATCTTCACCGATTAAACTTTTTTGACATTACATAGTCAAACAAGCGTTATGAAACAAGAAGACACCTCATTTTTGACCAAATACGGTAAGGATCCGGGCTTTAAAGTGCCGGAGAATTACTTTGCTGATTTCAACAAACGGATGGTTGACATGCTGCCCGATGTTGAGATCACGCCCGTTGATGTCAAGCCCACGATGTGGCAGCGCGTCAGGCCATTGGTTTATCTGGCCGCCATGTTTGCCGGCGTTTGGTGCATGTTGACTGTCTTGAAGAATGTCAACAACACCGACCCCTATGCCGTGGGTGCCGTTGCCGAGAAGCTCACCGACGACAAGAGCAATGTCGATGAGTTCATCATGAGCGGCTCGGTCAGCGACTACGACATCATCAACTATGAGGACTCGGTGGTCATGAGCAATGAGGAGGAAGTCATTGAACAAAACGACTAAAACTAAGCGACAATGAAGAGGTTTGTTTTCATGATAATTGCCCTGCTGGCATTGACGGCCACAGTATCAGCCCAGGGCAACAGCCGTTCCAGATTCTCGACCGACATGTATCAGGCCAAGCACGAGATGATCATCCGTGAAGTGGGCTTGACACAGACACAACAGAAACAGTTCATGCCGCTCTATGAGCAGATGGAACGCGAGATTTACCAAGTGAACCGCAACGCCCGCACCCTTGCCGCCGAGGTGGAGAAGAAGAAAAACCCCACCGACAAGGAGTATGAGGCCGCAGCCTCTGCATTGTCCAACACCCGCGTCCAGGAGGGCGAGATCGAGGCCAAGTACTTCGAGAAGTTCTCCAAGATCCTGAGCAAGAAGCAACTCTTCCTGCTCAAGCAGGCCGAGGCCAAGTTCACTCGAGAGATGCTCTCCAAGAAGAAAGGCAAGAAATAATAGAACAATTATATAACGACGGTCGTCCCGTGACATCCCGATGTCACGGGACACTTTTTTACCGTCAAACTCACTTGATTTTTCTCGCTGATCAGCGAATGACTCTGAAATGACCTTTTTGTTTTGCAGCTGCCTGTAAATCAGTTAGTTTGCCACGATGAAATGACCCACGAATGCTAGTGTTTTTTGGCGATAATTCAAAGATTCTGTAGTAACTTTGCAACCGAGAGTTAACCCGTTTTTATCCACCTGTAATAAAAGCGCAAAATTGACAGAAAACATAAAATCGGCGACTTAGCGGCTTAGCGTGAGCCGCCTTCGCTGAACAGTTACAGCCGTCGGGCATTGAGTTAATTAATGCAAAATAACAACGGGTTACACATTATTTTATTAATTTTGGGGTTATAATTATAACAAACTAAAACCAGTGTGATTATGAAACAGAGACTCATTCACATCGTTTTTTTAGCATTATTAGCCATGGCATTCCCATTTCATTCATCAGGCACCGAGAAGGAGATTGACTTCAATTTCCCTCAGGATGTGAGCAAACAAGCGCTCACCGACCTTGACAAGGCGTTCAAGTCGGGGGACGGCGAAATGACGGTCGACGCGCTGGTGCGCTACGGCATCGCCCAGAGCGCCATCTCGTCGGACAACATGTCAGACATCATCAGCCACATTGAGACCGCCATTGCCAAGGAGAAGCAGCCGCACATCAAATCGCTGCTCTACTACTTTGAGGCGCTGGTCTATCTTGGCTACCGCGACGAGTATGCCTGGAGTAACCGCAACAATCCTGTGGGTGAGGAGCCCACCGACATCAGCGAGTGGGACCGCCGACAGTTTGACACGAAAATTCTCGAGTTAATCCGCCAGACCCTCACCAACCGTGAGGCGCTCAAGCAAGTGGCGGTGACCTCGCTGCCCAACATCATCAAGTGCAACGAGCTGGGTGCGACCTATGTGCCGACGCTCAACGAGTTCATGCTGATGAAGGACATCGAGTTGCTTGAGTCCATCAGTAACAGTGACGACACCGAGCTCATGATTCAGGCCCTGAAGGATGAGTGGGTCGATGAGACCAGGGACAACGCTCCAGCCCACATCTACGCTGTCGACGCCACCAACAAGCGCCTGACCAAGGAGGAATTCATGAAATACCAGGACAGCGAGTACTGCGCCCTGCTGCTTGGTCGCACCTTCTTCGGGGACGAGAAAGAGACCTCCAAGGCATATAAGGACTATGTCAGGCGTTTCCCCAATTCCAAGTTCACACCCCAGGTGAAAAACAGCATCACCCAGGCCGAGCAAAAGAATGTCTACCTGAGCTATCCGAGCCTGTGCCAGTCAAGAGAAAGCATCAATGTGAAGGCCGATGTCAAGAACACCAACTCGTTTGTCATCAATGTGTACCGCATCCCCGATTACCTGATGAAGGATGCTTACCGCATCAAGTTGAGCGACATGAAGTTACAACATCAGGAGACCGTTAAGGTGCAAGGCAACATCCCGTTCAACGAGGATGTGAACGCCACACTGCCTCCCCTGCCCTATGGCGCCTACATCATTCTTGCCGACGATCTTGACGGCGAGACGGGAAGCCTTACCGAGGTCAACAACTATGACATCCTGCGCGTGACAGACATCGTCTTGATGGAAGTTCGCCACCTCGAAGGCAAGGACCGCATCGGCGCTGTAGACGCCAAAACCGGCAAGCCCTTGCCCGGCGTGACCATCAACTATGGACAGGATAACTTCGGCACCCTCGGCACCACCGATTCCAACGGCATGGTTTATGTACCTGAATCCTACACGCTCAAGAACGGAGCCACCCGCCCGTTCTCCAGTTTACCCATCTTTGCGGCCAAGGGCGATGACAAATATGGCCCCTATTTGATGTATCACCAGATGAATAAAGGCCACTCTGAGAACTATAGCGGTACCGTCTTTACCGACCTGGGCGTCTATCGTCCCGGCGAGACCGTGCAGTGGGCCGTCAATGCGTTCCAGAGAGTGGATGAACAACGCTCTCCGCTGGCCAACACCGAGCTCGAAGTCTTCTTCATGGATAATAACCGAGAGCCGATAGACACGGTCAAGGCCCGTACCGACGAGTTCGGGCGCATCGAGGGCTCGTTCCTCGTGCCCAAGGACCGCATGAACGGCATGTTCGCCATTTTAGTGCGAATGATGTCAACCCAATCAAGGTATTATCAGACCATTGCCTCCAAGGGCGTGAATGTGAGCGAGTACAAGACACCGACATTTGAGGTCACCTTCCCCGACGCCCGCCGCAGTTATGTGAACGGTCAACCCGTCAAGGTGACCGGTAAAGCCGAGACCTACAGCGGCATGCCCGTTGCCAACGCCGAGGTGCGCCTGTCGCTCATCCAGAAAGAGTGGTCCTGGTGGTGGTGGCGCATGAGCAGCAGCGGCGGCGAGCACTTGATGGACACGACCGTCGTGACCGATGCCGAAGGCATGTTCACCTTCACCTACGAGCCCGAACTGTTCAGCGAGAACAAGAACAAGCGTAACCCATGGTCACGCTACAACTACCAGGTCACCGCCACCGTCACCACCGATGCCGGCGAGACCCATGAGGAATCCACCACATTTATCGTGGGCACACGACGCGGTATTGAGCTGGGCAGCGAGAACGAGAACACCTACTACAACGACAAACCCATCAAACTGCCGCTCAAGTACAACACCACCGACGAGGAGAAGACCTCAGCCTGGTGCACTTGGGAGGTCATACCCTCCGGGAGCCAGGAACCCGCCAAAACCGGCAACCTGAACACCGACGACCCGACCATCGACCTGACGGACCTGCCATCAGGCCAATACCTGCTCAAGATACACATCATCGATGCCGAGCCCGGTGAGGAGGATGTCAATGCCGAAAGCTTCATCACGCTCTATCGCAAGCGCGACAAGGAGCCGCCTGTTAAGAACAGCGCCCTGTGGATCTCACCACTGGAGCAGAGCGTTGACAAGAACAATGTGGGCCACATCAAAATCGGCGTGTCCACGCCCAAGGCCTACATCTATTACATCGCATCGACCACCGACAAGGTCATCAGCGAGGGATGGCTCAGCTACGACAAGGGAATGCACGACTTCACCGTGCCCCTGCCCAAGGAGGCCGGCGCCGATGTGACCGTGGAATTCATCACCTGCCATGACAACAAAACCAAGGACGAGAGTGTGACTCTTGTCAATCCCTATAAGCCCGAAGCGCTGAAGATCACCGCCACCTCGTTCCGCAACAAGCTCACACCGGGCGACATCGAGCACTGGACCTTCACGCTGACCGACCAGAACGGCACCCCCCTGCGCGGCGCCATGTTGCTTGACATGTATGACAAAGCTATCGCCAGCATTGCCAAAAACGAATGGTCATTCCAGAACCATCGCCCCTATGGCCGGGCCGGCATGCTTTCCATCAACAGCCAGGGAGGGAGGACTTCCACCAGAGCCAGTTGGATGGGAGAAATGCTCGACATCCCCGAAAGCACTATTGCCGAGCTGCCCGAGCTGTATCTCTATCACCAGCAGCTGTTCGGTTCCATGTTCGGCGTTGTAGTCACCGGGTATCAAAACGCGAGCAAAGGGCTCACATTCAGCCGCGGGATGGAGGCACGAAGTGTCACGCGCACTTTGAAAGAAGAAGCTGTGATGAGTGATGAATTGAGTGCAGCCAAGACAGTTGAAATCGGAATGGCAGCAGCCGATGAAGCGGTCGAGGTCAACGATAAGAACCTCGAGAAAGTGACCCTGCGCGAGCAGGATGTCAAGACCGCCTTGTGGCAACCCATGCTCACCAGCGACGACAAGGGCCAGATCAAGTTGGAATTTGAGGTGCCCAACTTCAACACGACTTGGATCACCCAGGCCGTGGCGTGGGACAAGAAGATGCACGGCGACACCTGGATGGCCGAGGTGCTGACCCAGAAGCCCCTGATGGTGCGCTCCAATATGCCGCGCTTCCTGCGCCAGGGCGACAAGGCAAAACTCGCCGCCATGGTGCAGAATGCCACCGACGAGGCCGCCACCTGTGACGCCGTCATCGAGCTGTTCGACCCGCGCACCAATGAGGTTTACGCCACGCGCAAGTTCAACCTGCAACTCGAGCCCAAGGGAAGCCAGGCTGTCAACATCGACTGGCTGGTGCCCGACACCGTGCCCTTTGTGGGCTTCCGCATCAAGGCCGCCAACGGCCGCTACGGCGACGGCGAGCAGGTGATGGTGCCCGTGCTGACGACCATCTCGCCCGTCATCGAGACCGAGCCTTTCTATATCGAGGCGGCACAGGGACACTTTGAGCAGCAACTGCCCGACTTCCCCGCCGACGCCCGTGTGACGCTGGAATACTGCGACAACCCCATCTGGTACTGCGTGCTGGCCTTGCCCACCATCTTCAGTGACGAGTACCATGTCGCCACCCATGCGGCCCACAGCCTGTTCGCCCTGCAGGTGGCACAAGGTGTCGCCAAAGACCAGCCCCAGATCAAGGAGGCCGTCACCTACTGGAAAGAGCACGACGAGGACAGCGTCCTCGTGTCGATGCTCCAGAAAAACCAGGACTTGAAGATTGGCACCCTGCTGGCGTCACCCTGGCTGCGTGACGCTGACCGCCAGACGCTTAGGATGTCGAAGTTAAACGAACTCTTTGACGATGACATTGCCAAGAAGCAATACGAGAAAATCATCGCTTGCCTGCAATCGCTGCAGATGAGTGACGGCGGTTTCACCTGGTTCCTGTATCCGCGCTGCGAGTCCAGTTTCTGGACCACCGGCACCGTGCTGGAACTTGTCGGCGAAATCAAGCAACTGGGCTACCTGCCCGAGGACAGCCGCGTGACCGAAATGATGAACCGCGCTCTCAAATACTATGACAACGAGAGCGTGCGCATGCTCAACGAGTACAAGAAGTACAGCAATAACCCGTATGGCCACTTCACCGTCTATGCCTATGTGCGCTCCCTCTACCCCGAGGTGAAGCAAAGCGGTGCCAGTGCCGACCTGATGAAGAAGACGCTCAACCACATGGACAAGAACTGGAACAAGGGCATCACCATCAAGGAGAAGGGTTTCTACGCCATGACACTATACCGCAACGGCTACAAGAAGACCGCCCGCAACATCATCGAGAGCATTCGCCAGTTTGCGATAGTGAAGCCCAACCTGGGCATGTACTGGGATAATCTGCAGAACGGACGCAGCTGGTGGGAGCTGGACAAGGTGGCCTATACCAGCACCATCCTGCGGGCCATGAGCGAGGTCGATCCGCGCCAGGATGAGATTGACCAAGTGCGCAAGTGGATGCTGCTGATGAAGCAAAGCAATGACTGGGGCAGTTACAGCCTCGCCGCCGACGCAGTTTACAGCATTCTGAGCACCGGCAGCCAGTGGCTCGACCGTGGTGAGACTCCCGTCATCACCATCGCCGGACAGCCTGTCAACCTCGACAAGATGGCTGAGTGGCTGGGCTACTTCCGCACCACACTCGACGCCGCCACTGCGGGCAGTGTCGTCATCGACCGCACGGCACAAGGTCCCGCTTGGGGCTCCATCTACAGCCAGTTCAAGGCCCCGATGACCCAAGTCCAGGAGAAGGCCATCGATGAGGTATCACTCAGCAAGGAATACTATGTGT
>JAFZSS010000018.1 GCA_017619255.1 Muribaculaceae bacterium | reverse complement strand
CGGTTTTTTTGTGCCCTGTCCCGATCGCGAAGATGCCGCACATGAGAACCGCGCGCAGCCTGTGGTCGAAGACCACGACAAGGCCGCAGGTCTTGACTTGAAATAGCACCACGGCGCACAGGCCGCAGGTCTGTGTGGCGTGGTGACACGAGAGCCAAAAACTACCGGCCTCGAAGAGGGGCAACCCTAAACGAACTTCCGCTGTTACTATCTCAGACGCAGGTGCTGGACCTGCCAACCGTCGGTAGCGAGCGATGTCGAGGGTGGTGACTTCTCCGCATCGGGACACACTTTCTTATCCTGAATCAGCAGCAGGCCGATGGCACGCGTCATCAGGATGTCGTCATGCTTGCCTGGCCGCGCAGCGTAACGCCCATTGTGGTCCTCATAGCAGCGCATCTCGTTGACCGCCTCCTGGTCGCGTTCGATATATCCCCCGTCACGCAGGGCCGCGATGAGCGCCGCCACTGCCTTGGGCTTGGTCTTGGCGTTGGTATGGAATCCCAACTTGCCGTGCCCCCGCTGATACACATTACCATAAACCTGATGCAGGTTCTCGAGGATATACTCACTCTCTCCGGCACGCGCCGCCTCGTTGGTGAGCGTGTTGCTCTCGATGACAAGCAGAGCGTCGTTGTAGTACTTGGCCAGCTGCATCGACTTCCACGCGAGCTCGTCGTGGTCGATGTGTCCGCGCCACTGGGCGACGATGGCTGCCTTGCGGCGGCTGTCGCGCAGGCGCCACACGGCAATCACCGAGTAGTCGCTGCTCTCGGCCCTGCCGCCGACATCGACCACCGCCATGTATCGCGTTTTCACGGGCGTGAGGTGCTCGGGCTGTTCCCACACCTTGAGCAGCCCGCTTGAGGCACTCACCAGATGGATGTTCCTTTTGGCGTCTTCACCGCTCTGCCCGTCGGCCTGGATGTCGCCGACAAGCAGGGGTGCGAGACAGCATCCTTCCTCCAAGCGATCCAAGTGTTCGCGGTCAAAAGGATTGTGGCCGCTTGTGGTAAACGCCTCGCTGGCATTGCTAGGATACTCGGCCATCATCAGGGCATGAGTGCGGTACTCGCGGCGCTTCAGGTGATACCAGTTGATTTGTTCCAATGTGCATCCGTCGTCCCACAATGTGTGTTCATACCCGTCCATCTCCCGCCACAATGCCAGCGCATCATCCACAGCGTGCATGTAGATGCCTATCTCATGCCACGGCACAAACACAGGGACTTTATCGCTGTCACCCATCTGGGCACGCAACCACTCATCATGAAAATAGTCGCCCACACCGTTGGCAGTGGACTCAAGCACAACCACCGTCTCGGGCTTGAGGGCAACGCTGCCGCACACGCTGCGCACCACATCGTCGGGATTGTGCATGGCACTCGTCTGCCAGAAGGCCACCTCGCTCAAGTGAGCCATCGCGATGTCATAGCCGCGTGCGGCATCCTCGCTGCGTGCGCTGCCCGTCAGCACCAGGCAGTCTCGCGCTTCAATCTGGTGGACATTAGGTTGCCCCTCGAGCTTGGCAAAACGCGGCAACTCGTCATTCTCGTCCAACAGTTCGCGCGGATAGTGTCGCAGCAGCAGGTTGTACATCCGCTTGATGCCCTTGCTTGTGGCATGCAGGTGGCCACAGATCAGGCTGTTCCACCCGTGGTGCCTCACGAGCTGCTGCCACGCCATGTACATCTGCACCAGCGTTGAGCCGCCCCACTGTCGAGCTTTGAGCAGAATGACACGCACGGGCAAGCCAGCAGCCCGCTGCTCTTCCATCACACCCAGCAGACGGCGTTGCGGACGATTAAGGACAAACGGCACATTCTGGCTGCTCATCTTGTCCTTGATGGTCACACAACGCGCGCACCAAAATTCAAAGTCCTCAACGATGCGCAGCCGGTCCTGCTCGAGCGGCGACAGCGACGGGTAATCGGGCCAGTGCTCCAGCACCACGCGCGGCACCCGGCAGCCGGCCACCTCCACACGATCTCCACAGCAGCCGATGCCAGCGAGCGGGTCATAACGGTCCGCGGCCAGCACAGCCCTGCGCCGCTCATTCTCGGCAAGGATACTGTCTATATTATATAATGTGTCTTTCATGTTCCTGTAATCCATTGAGCCAACTGAAAACTGAAAACTAAAAACTAACTATGATAAATGAGTGTCGGCAGCAGCAGGGTCCCCGCGCTTGCCGTGCCCTCGAGCGACAGCCGCAGTGTGCGTGCCCCTATCGTCATCGGCGCGGTCGCCAGCGGCTGCTCGATGACACCGTCAACAACGATACGGCTCACAGTGCAGTTCTGCGCCATAATGCCGCGCTGAGCAGTCACACACAGTTCCAGCGCGGCGCCCTCGCTCTTCACATGCCACACCACTCGTTGCACGGCTCTGCACAGCAAAGCATGAATCGCCACGGGATGGGTGCACCACTTCACCGGCATCGTTGCCGGCGTCTCCCGCTCGAGGTCAAGCAGCGTGCCGTCATCGCTCACGGCAACGGCATGCAATGCGTCGCAATAGAGTTGAGCTACATCCACCGTGCGCTCACTCCACGCGCCACTCGTCATCATCGCCACCGGATTTCCCGACTGCGGCAAAGCCCACAATTCACTGTAAGCATTGCACCACGCCAGAGCGCGGTAGTCCACATCATGCTGCCACACCTCTACCCGCGTGGCGTTCAACCGGCACAGGTGACGATGACGCGACACGAACCAAATGGCGCGGCCTCCCTCGACGGGAGCGACATCGGGCGCGATGACGGTTCGGTCCACCAGCCGCGCCTCGCCCAGCGTGCCCGACGGGTCCTGAGGGATGGCATAAATGCCGTCGTCGGTGAACACATACACGGGGTAACGACCCAGTCCGTTGGAATACAACGGACGAGGCATCACGGTGATGGCCAGCGGCGTTGTTCCCAAGACGGTGCGGCGGTGCGCTTCGACAAGGGCGTTGCCTGGAGCACTCACGATAACATCGCCGCCCGGCGTGCAGCAGTACAGGCGCCCGCCCGCCGTCGTCGAGCACACCACGCCATCAACATGCATCGATGTGCCCACGGCGGCACACTGGGCCGGTGTCAGTGTCAATTCACGGTCAGGGGCGACAAAGTCGCTGCCCTGGATGTGGGGAGCGGCAGGAGCACTGGCGATGAGATGCCATGACGAAGTGGTAAGTTGGTAGGTGATGGCAGCGGCATTGCGGCGCGACAAACCCATCTCCAGGATATACTCACGCCCGCCCTGAGTGCGCGTGATGCAACGGTAGTCCAGCGAGCGACTCGCGGTGAGCAACTCCGCCTCGTCGGTAGCCAGCAGGTCGATGCCCGCCACCAGGGGCAACCATGCCGCACCGATGTCGCGCGTCACATCCAGCGTCAGGCTGTAGCGCTTGAACGCCATTGTCGTCGCCTCGATGCCCGTGAAACTGTTGCTGGTGGTGGTCACATTGGCACTCACACGGTCAGCATTGGCCAGCGTGGCATCACCCACACGCATGGGGTCACTCATCCACAGGTAGGTACCGTCAAGCAGGCGCACCGCCCACCGCACCAGCATCGGAGCCGTGTGGTAACCCTCGGCAAGGGCGTCGCTGTGGAGGGCGCTCCACGCCGTACGCAGCATCCGCGCCAGCGCACTGGTATCGGCACTGGCAAGCGGGGCCGCCCAATGGCTGTAAGGCGCGGCAAAGGTATAGGCATCCAGGTCGGCGCTCACCGTGGAAATCTCCACGCCGATGCTCAACTGCGGCACCGCGTCGGCAGGGTCCAGCACAGACCAAGTGCCGCCGCTGGGACTGAGATAGATAAAGCCCTCACTGGTGACGATGACAATCAGCGACCCGATGGCATGGGCGCCCACAATGGTCCCGGCCACAGTGGCGACAATGTCGCCATCAATGAGCACGGTGCTGCCGCTGACGGTCACCTGATGGGAACCCTCAATCAGTAACAGGCGTTCACCATTGCCTATCATGCCCGCCACAGCGGGCTGCCCCGTCACCTGCAACGACGCTTCATGCTCGCGCACATTCACTGCCTCGACGGCTTCGCCGCCATGTGCCGCCTCGCCATTGACATGCGGCACCACTGCCCGGGGGACAACCCGGGTCTCTTTCATTGCATTGTGTTTTTTCATGGTAATATAAAATTAATTCAAGTTTTTAAAGACTATTTAAAAACTTGAGGTGAAAGGATAAAGGTTAATGGTTAAAGAACTCGACACAAAAATACCGCTACCGCCTCTCCCCGCACAAGCACAAAAAGCACAGAAAAGCACCCAAATCAACTACGAATTACACTAATGACACTAATTAGCATCCGCATTCAATTAATACGAATTGTGCGAACTCCAACTTGGCGGTTGGATAAATTCGTAATAATTGAATGCGGATGCCAGATTCGGTAAATTGGCGAAATTCGTAGTTTAGATTACCACGCGCCGTTCAGCAGATAGTTAATCAGCATGGTGGCGTCACTGATGTCGATGCCGCCGCTCATGTCGGTATCGGCATTCTCCAGAACCATACCCGTGGGGTTGCCAGTCAGCAGATAGTTAATCAGCATGGTAGCATCACTGATGTCCACATGGCCGTCACCGTTCACATCACCGCGCAACATCGTGGGAGGCGTCGGAACGACAAACTGTGAGCCATCGATGAAATACAACCAGTTGTCATCATAGCCTGGCCAGAGGTTGTTGCCGTCGCTCGGCATCGTCAGCCCCCAAGTGATAGCAGTTGATGTCACCGTGCCGGTATTGCCGGGAACCGGTGCCGTAGCGCTGCCACCCATATTCTGCCACAGACCCGAACCGCCGGGGTTCTCGGCATCACTGATGTCGCCAATTGTCTGGCAGGGGAACTCCATCGTGCCATCGTCATGCAGAATCATATAGACAGACTCCCAACCCAGGCCGAACAGGTTCGTCACATACACCGTGTCGCCCTCCTGACGGATATACACATCAACGATGCTCGAACTGCCGCTCGGATTGGTGAACTCATGCTTGCCGTTAGGCGTCAGCAGACGCACATGGCGGAACAGCGGTGATGTCGAACGCGTCGTGTCGCTCACCTGCTGCATGATGCCATGAGGTGCCGTGATGGTTGTTGTCTTCACCTTCTCGATGTAGAAGGCAAAACCGTCCTCGATCATGATGGAGCCGTCGGCATCAATGGTACCTGTCACATCGGCCAGCGCGCCGTCGTTCAGCAGCCAGTCCTCGTTGACAAAGAAATAGCTAAGCGTGCTGTCCACTGTCGTCGTCACCTGACCACTCGCCGTGCTCGTGTGACCCTCTACCGTGTAGAACGACGCGCCTGTCGCTGCCAGCGTCACCGTGCCGGCAGCATAATCCACGGTCATCGACTGCGGCACTTCATACATCGTGAAGCCATTCTGCAGAATCAACTCCCCGTCGTTCTCGCCCTCGACGATGCGCACGCTCCAGCCACCCATAGCCAGCGGGTCATGAGGCGTCACCGTGGCGACACCACTGGCATCCTTGCTCCAGTCATACACGCTGAACAAGCTGATTTTGTTGCCTGTCACCGCTGCCATAGCGCTCAACGCGGCACACACCATCACGAGTGCTAATATCCTTTTCATAAATCTCAATCTAAAAAGCCTATATTATATAATGTGCTACAAAATTACTCATTTATTTCTTATCATCGACGCATCAGCCATGTTTTTTCTCTTATTTAACATAAACCCATTCGCCGACTAACCATGCAGCGGATTTGTAGGGCCTCGCCTTGAAATAGTAGGGCCTCGCCTTGGCGTG
>JAFZSS010000131.1 GCA_017619255.1 Muribaculaceae bacterium | reverse complement strand
TAAGCGTCACCACGCCGACGGTCTGCGGCATGGGAAGGCGCAGGTAACCGCCCCCTAAGAGGGAGTCACTCAGCAATGAGTTGGCTCCCTCGTTTTTTGTTATCACTCAGAGCTCTCGGAGTTCTCAGAGCTCTCGGAGTTCTCGGAGCTCTGATTATTGAAGGGGGAGACTGTATTGGGAGAGATGGGAAGTGAGTTTTTGTGGCGGTAAAAAAATAGGGAAAAAAGAAAAATTTCTTTAAAGGTTTGTTTGCTCAAAAAAATAGTTATAATTTTGTTGATTGATTAAAAACGATGAGGCGATTGTTAGTCATATTGGCACTTGTGTTCACGCTGGGACTGGGGAATACGGCTCTGGCTGAGATACAGTGGCATGAAACTAACCGTGAAGTTCAGGGAAAGACCTGGAATGACCCACGCACGAGTGATGGCATCGAGATTTATGGTCGCAACGGCACGATAACTATCGTGACGCCCAAGCGCATCACGGTGCGCGTCTATACGATCTTAGGACAGATGGTATCTCAGGCGACGCTACAACCAGGCACTTCGGAATTGAGGCTAGGTACCCGTGGCATCTACTTGGTGCGAATCGGTAACTTGACACAGAAGGTGGCAATATAACGCAGCATCCCATCGTTATCAAAAAAGACAATGACTAAAAACCATTTAATAACCTTAACTAAACAAGTATGACTAATTTAGAAAACATTGATTGGGCACATCTGCCTTTCGGTTACATGAAGACCGACTATAATGTGCGCTGCACATTCAAGGACGGCAAGTGGGGTGAGATCGAAGTCACCCAGGATGAGACCGTGAACCTGCACATGGCGGCAAGCTGTCTGCATTATGGTCAGGAGATTTTTGAGGGTCTCAAGGCTTTCCGTGGCCAGGATGGCAAGATCCGCATGTTCCGTCCCGATGAGAATGCAAAGCGCTTGCAGAATAGTGCTATGGGTATTAAGATGCAGCCGCTTCCCGAGGACATCTTCCTGGAAATGTGCAAGAAGGTCGTTAAGCTCAACGAGCGTTTCATCCCGCCTTACGGCAGCGGCAGTTCTCTCTATCTGCGTCCCGTAGAAATCGGTATCTCGCCCCGCGTTGGCGTGAGTCCTGCCGATGAATATATGGTAATCATCTTCGTTACTCCTGTAGGTCCTTACTTCAAGGAGGGCTTCCAATGCACAAGGGTGGCTGTTTACCGCGAGTATGACCGTGCTGCCCCCTGTGGCACCGGCCGCTGGAAAGTGGGTGGTAACTACGCCGCTGGTATGGGCGCTACCGCGCGTGCCAAGGCTGCTGGCTACAGTGCCGCGCTGTTCTTGGATCCCAAGGAGAAGAAGTATCTTGACGAATGTGGTCCCGCAAACTTCTTTATCGTGAAGGGTAACACCTACATCACTCCAAAGTCGGGTTCCATCCTGCCCTCAATCACCAACATGAGTCTCCAGCAGATTGCCCGTGACCTGGGCATGGAGGTAGAGGCTCGCCCCATTCCTCTTGAGGAACTGGCCGAGGCCGATGAGGCTGCAGAGTGCGGCACCGCTGCCGTAACGGCTCCCATTAGCGAGGTTGTTGATATGGACAAGGATGTGCATTATGTCATCAGAAAAGATGGCAGTGTCGGCCCCAAGGTGACAGCTCTGTATAACCGTTTGCGTGCCATCCAGCAGGGCGACTATCCCGATGAGCATGGCTGGGTAGTCTTTGTGGACTAATGCTGGATTGCCTATCTATCATCCAACGATACTACACACCCGGTAACGATGATTACCGGGTGTTGGTTTCTCATAGCCGTCAGGTAGCCGACCTGGCGGTCGCTTTGAGTCAGCGGCTCATTGACAGAGGGGCGCCTATCGACATCGAGTTTGTTGAAGAGGCCGCGATGCTGCACGATATCGGTATGTGCCGCACCAACGCACCGGGAATACACTGCCACGGCACTGAGCCTTACATTCTGCACGGCATCCTGGGCCGCAGGATGCTTGATGCAATGGGCCTTTTCCGCCACGGCAGGGTGTGTGAGCGGCACACGGGGGCAGGTATCACAGCTGCCGAGATCATTGACCAAGGTTTGCCCATCGACCCACCTCGCGATCTCTTGCCCGAGAGCTTGGAGGAAAAGGTCATCTGCTATGCCGACAAGTTCTTCAGCAAGAGCCGCATTGATGAGCCGCGCAAGACGCTTGAGCGTGTCCGCAAGTCACTGGCCAAATTTGGAGGGGACACCCTACAGCGCTTCAATGAGCTGTTGGCACTCTTTGGCGACCCAGCCGAGCTGTGACACCAGAGGATATAAAGCACGACACCGTCGCACCCTGTGGTGCGGCGGTGTCGTTTAGAGAGTTTTCTCGTGCAGTGTTGATTACTTGCGGATACCCAGCTCCTTCTTGGCGATGAGCTCGCGGTAGCGGTTGATGTCCTTGCGCATCAGGTAATCGAGCAATTTGCGACGCTTACCTACCAACATCTTCAGTGCACGCTGAGTCGTATGATCCTTCTTGTTGACCTTCAAGTGCTCGGTCAAGTGGGCAATACGGTATGAGAATAATGCTATCTGGGCCTCGGGAGAACCAGTGTCAGTATTGCTTTTGCCGTAAGTG
>JAFZSS010000130.1 GCA_017619255.1 Muribaculaceae bacterium | reverse complement strand
CCCCCGAGCTTGCCGAGCAGGTGCTCGCGCTGGAGGTCGGCGAGGCGCTGATGGTGGGTGAGGAACTCATCGCCTTCAACGGCACGGCCCAGGACTATGACGCTCATCACTACACCCGCGTGCACTATCCCAAGAATCTGCCGCTCATTGTCAAACATCTGTACGACATCTTTGAATTCAACCGCGTGGTGTTGACTCAAGATTTCGAGCGCTTGACCGCCGACCGCGAGTCCCAGCCGCTCTCGACGAGCAACACTGTTATCGGTGACCCGTCACGCATCTTCATCGAAGAGGGTGCTTATGTCGAGGGTGCCACGCTTAACACCAACGAGGGTCCCATCTACATCGGCCATAATGTCGAGATTATGGAGGGAGCCTGCATCCGCGGCGGTTTTGCCGCCTGCCATGATGCCAAGGTGCGTATCGGAGCCAAGGTCTATGGCGCCACTACCCTCGGCCCGTTTGTCAAGATCGGTGGCGAGGTCGAGAACACCGTCTTCATCGGTTATAGCAACAAGGCTCACGACGGTTTCCTGGGCGATGCCGTCATCGGCGAGTGGTGCAACATCGGCGGCGGCACCTCGGCGAGCAACCTCAAGAACGACTATGGCGAAATCAAGTTGTGGAATTACGCCAGCAAGCGTTTTGAGCGCACCGGTCTGCAGTTCTGCGGCCTTTTCATGGGCGACCACAGTAAGATTGGCGTCAACGGCATGATCAATACCGCCACCGTGCTGGGCGTGGGTGTCAACATCCACGGCGCCGGCTTCCCCCGCAACTTTGTCGCCTCATTCCAGGAAGGCAGTTCGGCTGCCGGTTTCAAGAATGTCCCCCTCGAGACCTTCTACACCATCGCCGAGCGTGTCATGGCTCGCCGCGGCATCCAGCTGACCGATGTTGACCGCGCCATCTACAAAGCCATCTACAACATCCGCGACCGCTATAAGTAAGCACCATCCCAAAAGGGGATAGAAAAGATAAATGCCTCCAAGTTCCGACTTGGAGGCATTTTCAGTATTTTGTTGTGTGTGGTTAGAAGCCTTTCCAGGTTTGGGGCCAGAAGTCGTGGGCTAGTTGTTGCCAGCGGTAGGCTGCGGCGCCGAGGGCGTCGGTGGTGTAGTCGTTGAGGTACTGGGCGGCTTTTTCTTTGTCCTGAGCGTTAAGGTCGCGCCAGGTATGTTCGACCATGGGAAGTTCGCGGATGCCTTTCTCGAGGAAGTGGTCACGAGCGGGTTCGAGTGTCTTGCGGAAGACGCCCCAGCGGAGCGAGGCGAGGCGGTTGGCCTTACGGAACTGCCACAGGGGGCTGTTGTCGTTCTCGGCGCTGTGTCCGCAGACCTTCAACGCTGCGGGCAGGTCGGTGTTGCCGCAGAAGACGGGGAAGCGGGGGCTCTGGCCGGGGTTGTCGAGGGCGATCCATGCCACGCCGCCGACCTCGTCGGGGAGCCAGTTGCGCAGTTGGATGACGGTGCTGTAAGAGCACCAGGGGACGCTGACGGTGCGTGTCCACTTCATGGCGGAGTCGCCCATGGCGTAGTACATCGCGAGTTGCTCGTTGGTGATCCAGGGGTTGGCGACAGGCGAGACGATGCTGTCGGGCTCGTTCTCGACGAGGTTGCCGTCCTTATCCTTGCGCTTGGGGTTAGGAATCTTGTGGCGGGCGCTCAGGTCGAGGTCGGTGCCCT
>JAFZSS010000129.1 GCA_017619255.1 Muribaculaceae bacterium | reverse complement strand
GTGCGGGCATCACTGGGCTGATAAGTCACATGCTCGTGGCACCAGTGGTTGACCTCCAAGATGGCCTCTTCCATGCTCATGCCTGCGACACGCTCTTTCAACTCCTTGAAAAACACGGGTCTGGACATATCCAATGCCTCATTGTTGACGCGCAACGGGAGCACGAAATGCATGAACAACAGCTCGGGGACGGTGTTGCCCCAAGGCATCTGTCCACGGGCCTCAAATGTGGCGCGAACATTCTCCAAGTGAAACTCGAGCGGGTAGTCGGTCACATCAGCCAGAGGCATGTATTGGTAAAGAAACCTCAACGCCTCCTTTTCTTGCTCGCTGGCCATGAGGCCTGTCATGTCGGGATTCCTCAACTCTTCGACAGTGGCCGCCCGACACCAACCATTAACGGCCATCGCCAGGCATAATATGATTAAGACCTTTTTCATTGAAATTCAGCATGAATGAAATTTTTGACAAAAATATGAAAAATTAGTCTGCTTGCCAAGCGATGTGTCTAAAAGATATGCTTCTCGGGAGATTATCGGCGCTGCGACGCAACGAATTAACGATGTCTTCATTCATTATATGAGAAAAAATCACTAACTTTGCACTCCGAAAAAACGACTACTATAATGAAGACAATACGCAACTTCTGCATCGTGGCACACATCGACCACGGCAAGAGCACACTCGCCGACCGATTGCTCGAGTTCACCAACACTGTTGCCGGCAAGGATATGCAGGCACAGGTGCTCGACGACATGGACCTGGAGCGTGAGCGTGGCATCACGATCAAGAGCCACGCCATCCAGATGGACTACATGAAAGATGGCACGAAATATACCCTGAACTTGATTGACACTCCGGGACATGTGGACTTTTCCTATGAGGTGTCACGCTCGATTGCGGCATGCGAGGGCGCCTTGCTGGTGGTGGATGCCACCCAAGGAGTGCAGGCTCAGACTATTTCCAATCTCTACATGGCCATAGATAACGGCCTGGAGATTATCCCTGTCATCAACAAGATTGACATGGACAGTGCGCACCCCGATGAGGTGGAAGATGAGATTGTGGAACTGCTGGGCTGTGACCCCGGCGATATCATCCGTTGCAGTGCCCGCACGGGTGAAGGCGTGCCTGCCATCCTCGACGCCATCGTGGATCGCATTCCCGCTCCCGAGGGAGACCCCGAAGCGCCGCTGCAGGCGTTGATTTTTGACTCGGTGTTCAACTCATTCCGTGGCATTATCGTCTATTTCAAGATATTGAATGGCTCGATTGCCAAGGGCGATTTTGTGAAGTTTGTCAATACCGGCAAAGAGTATAATGTGGATGAATTGGGTGTGCTCAAGTTGCGGCAGCAGCCGTGTGACCACTTGTCGACCGGCAATGTGGGTTACATCATTTCGGGTATCAAGAACTCGACCGAGGTGAGGGTGGGCGACACCATCACCCATGTGCAGCAGCCGTGTGAAAAAGCCATCGAGGGCTTCCAGGAAGTGAAACCGATGGTGTTTGCGGGTGTTTATCCCATCGACCCTGAGGACTTTGAGAACCTGCGCGCCTCGTTAGAGAAGTTGCAACTCAACGATGCCGCCTTGACATTCACCCCCGAGTCATCAGTGGCACTGGGCTTCGGTTTCCGCTGCGGCTTCCTGGGACTGTTGCACATGGAGATTGTGCAGGAGCGTTTGAGCCGTGAGTTCAACATGGAGGTCATCACTACGGTGCCCAATGTGTCCTATAAAGTATATGACAAGAAGGGCGTTATGACCGAGGTTCACAATCCGGCCGGCTTGCCTGACATCGCCGTCATCGAGCATATCGAGGAGCCTTATATTCGTGCTTCGATCATCACCCAGAGCGAATTCATGGGCCCCATCATCACTCTGTGCCTGGCAAAGCGCGGTGAACTGGTGAAACAGGAATACATCTCGGGCAACCGTATGGAACTGACCTTTGACATCCCCCTGGGCGAGATCGTTATCGACTTCTATGACAAGCTCAAGAGCATTAGTAAGGGTTATGCCTCGTTCGACTACTACATCAACGGCTATCGTGAGTCGAAGTTGATAAAAATGGACATTCTGCTCAACGGTCAACCCGTGGACGCATTGAGCACATTAACCCATGTGGACAATGCTGTATCGCTCGGGCGCCGCATGTGCGAGAAACTCAAGGAACTGATACCTCGCCAGCAATATGACATCGCAATCCAAGCGGCTATCGGAGCCAAAATCATTGCTCGCGAGACTGTGAAGCAGGTGCGTAAGGATGTGACAGCCAAGTGCTATGGCGGTGATGTGAGCCGTAAGCGCAAACTGCTCGAAAAACAGAAAGCGGGTAAGAAGCGTATGAAGCAGATTGGCACCGTGCAAGTGCCGCAAAAGGCCTTCCTCGCAGTCCTCAAACTCGATTAAATGTCAAGTATAGCAAGTATTTAACTTGCGCATCGTTGGGTCTCAAACATGACAGAAGATCTACAGAGTATTGACCTCAAAAACCCTGAGTTTCAGGATGCTTGGGATGTGTTGCGACACACCCACCGTTCGGTGTTCCTGACGGGCAAAGCGGGCACGGGAAAGAGCACTTTCCTGCGATTCATCCGTGCCAACACCAAGAAGAAAACCGTGGTGCTGGCACCGACGGGCATTGCCGCGGTCAATGTGGGCGGGCAGACGATGCACTCGTTCTTCAAGATTCCGTTCAAACCCATGGTGCCCGACGACCCGGATTATTCTAACCCAGCCCGTATGCGCAAGATGTTGCGTTATACCAAAGAGAAAGTGAAGCTCATCCGTGAACTGGAATTGATTATTATCGATGAGATCTCGATGGTGCGTGCCGACATTATCGATTTTGTGGACAGGGTACTGAGGGTGTACTCGGGTAATATGCGTGAACCCTTTGGTGGTAAACAGTTGCTGCTGGTAGGTGACATTTTCCAGCTTGAGCCGGTGGTGACTCATGACACCCGTGACATCTTGCGTCGCTATTACAAGAATTTCTTCTTTTTCAACGCGCGGGCTTTTGAACAGATTAACTTGGTGCCTATCGAGTTGCGCAAGATCTACCGTCAGAGTGACAATGATTTCATCGCTATGCTAGACCGCGTGCGTGTCAACAGGGCGACAACGGCCGACATGGCACGGCTCAACCAGCGCTGTAATCCTGATTATCAAGAGGTTAATGATGAATTTGCCATCACTCTTGCCACGCGTCGCGACACCGTTGATTCCATCAATGATGAGCACATGAAGGCGTTGAAGACTCGTGAATTTGTGTATGAAGGGGTCATTGAAGGCGATTTCCCGGAAAACAGTTTGCCAACGGCATTGAACCTGTCGTTAAAAGAAGGTGCACAGGTTATCTTTATCCGTAACGACAAAGAGGGGCGCTGGTGTAACGGCACCATTGCCAAAGTCATCACGCTCACCGATACAGCTGTTTTTGTAGCGCTTGAGGATGGCGAGGAGGTAAGAGTTGAGCGTGAGGTGTGGGAAAACATGCAGTACACCTACAATGAAAAGGAGAAGAAGGTGGAAGAGAAAGTCTTAGGTTCGTTTTCTCAGATTCCTATCAAACCCGCATGGGCGCTCACCGTACACCGTAGCCAGGGCCTCACATTCAATCGAGTGGTAATCGACTTTGCCGGTGGCGCATTCACTGGAGGACAGGCCTATGTGGCGTTGTCTAGGTGTACATCGTTGGAGGGTATCACCTTGCTTAAGCCTCTCAGTGAAAGGGATATCATAGTTAATATGGCAGTGGTGGAGTTCAGCCGCCAGTTCAACAATCGGCAGATTATTAACGAGGCGATGGAACAGGAACGCGCCAATCAACTCTATCGCCGCGCGGTACATGCCTTTGACAATCAGGAGTTTGAGGAATGTGTTCGATGCTTTACCGAGGCCATGAAAATCAAGGACAACATCCAAAATGAAGCCGTTAAGCGTCTGATATCCAGAAAATTAAATATATTTAAGAAGCAGGCTCGAACTATTGAACGGTTACAACAAGTGATTGATAGTCAGAAGAAGACACTTCAGGAATTGGCGCTGGAATACGCATCGCTGGGTGACCAGGCTCTGGCTATCGACGACAGTGGGGTAGTGGAAGAGGGTAGTGCACCCTATGGCCGTCGTCTTGACGATATAGCTATCCGTTCGGCTCTTGCCAATTATAACAAGGCATTGCGCATTGTTCCGGAATGTGTGGAAGCCATGATAGGTAAAGCCAGACTACTCATGACATTGGATCAGTTGGAAAAAGCGGAGGAGGAATTGCAGCATGCCCTTGAGATTGACAACAAGAATTATCTTGCATTGATGACGCTTGGCGAATTGATGGAAAAATTCCAAGACATTCCTGAAGCGATCAAGGCGTACAAGAAAGCAGCTAAATCTGATAAGAAACAACCCGAGCCTCACGATCGGCTTCAAAATATTTATGAACGAATTGGAATGGATGATTTAGCTGAAGAAGAATCAGTGATAGCAAAGAAGCTTCGCAGGGCTCTTTATTAAAAATATAAGGAAGAAGAAATAACACATCATTAATTCTGTGTTTCTTTAATTGAATGTGTGATCATCATAAGAATCAATTTTTTATGATATGAGAAAGGAGAGGAGTATCTTTATTTTCCCATTCGTTATTTTACATAATATCAATTCTAATTTTAATTTAAGGGGTAAAGAGTGTAGATATTTCAATACGAGAGCCAGATTATCATCAAAATTTAAAATCTCACAGAGTTAACTTCGCTGAAAATTCATCAATTCGTCTCGTATATATGACATTTGCACAGGAAACAAGACAAAATAATATGCGTTCAGATAATGAACTCCATTTTGCTGACTGTGGATTAAACAGAATACTTTTTCTAATAGCACTTTGTGTCTTCAAATCTGATCATGTTCAGGCAACATGCACTCCGTTCTTAAAGTGATGATTTCATTACAGCTGGCGTTGAGTT
>JAFZSS010000128.1 GCA_017619255.1 Muribaculaceae bacterium | reverse complement strand
GCTACAAACAAGCAGCACCCGCAGTTTTTCCCGGGTGACACAATCACGGTAGCATACCGCATCAAGGAGGGTAACAAGGAGCGTATCCAGCAGTACCGTGGTGTGGTGATTAAGATCACTGGCGAGGGGGAGAAGAAGCGTTTCACCGTTCGCAAGATCAGTGACAACATCGGCGTTGAGCGCATTTTCCCGCTCGAGTCTCCGTTTATCGACAGCATTTCCATCAACAAGCATGGTAAGGTTCGTCGCGCCAAGCTGTATTACCTGCGTGGCCTCACCGGTAAGAAAGCTCGCATCAAGGAGCGCCGCATCGTTAAGAAGGAGGAGGCTTAATTCAGCCTGTCTTTCTATAACCGTCATCAAGGACCGAGGCACAACACTGTTGCCCCGGCCCTTGATGTTATGTGTAAAAAGGTCATGATTGAAAAAAATAATCAGGAATTATTGTCATATAATAAATAATGTGTAAATTTGGGGCAGAGAAAGCCGAAACGCTTGAAAGGAAGTAGGCGCATGACCAGTAAATACAGGATGTTTATGGACGAGGAAATGAAAAATGCCGAGCAGGCAGCCAATGAGGAAATGAATAATGAGGCTGGCAGCATCTTTGATCAGTTGAAGGAAATGTTGGGCGATGCCGCTAACGACAGCGCTGACATGTTTGACAAACTCAAAGGAATGTTTGAGAGCAAGGAGGGTGAACCAGGCTTCTTTGATAGGGCAAAGGAAATGCTCCAGGGAAAGGAAGGCGAGGCAGGTGTGCTTGACCAGATCAAGGAGATGTTTGACAAAGGTACCACTGCAGCCGGCGAGATGAGCCAGGACTTCTTGGAGAAAGCCAAACAGATGTTTGAAACCAAAGAGGGTGAGCCTAGCCTGCTGGACAAGGCGAAAGAGATGTTCGGTGAGGGTGCCGCCGCTGCCGGTGAGATGATGGATAAGGCCAAGGACTTTGTAGAGAAGGGTGCCGCAGCCGCTAATGATGTGGCACAGGACTTGGGACAGAAAGCCAAGGAGGCCTTTGAGCGCAAGGAAGGCGAGGAAAGTGTTCTTGACAAGGCCAAAGAAGCGCTTGACGATGCCGGCAAGGCAGCCGAAGGCATGATGGACAAGGTCGAGGACTTCTTGAAAAACGCCTTTGGCGGCCCCAAGGATGAGGACCAGGCCTGATTCTTCAGAATCAAGAGTCAACATAAAACAATTAGAGGTGTCCTTCAAACAGACACCTCTAATTGTTTTTATCCTATTTGTTCCCTAACGGCCTTTAGTCCAGGAATCGCTGGCACAAGTCACCGTAGCTCTCTATGCGGCGGTCGCGCAGGAAGGGCCACCATCGCCTGACTTGCTCACTGCGTTCCATGTCGATTTCGATGACTTGTATGGCCTCTTTGTCGTTGGGGGCACGGTAAATGAGTTCGCCCTGTGGTCCGGCAATGAAACTGCTGCCCCAGAATTGAATACCATTGGTCTGTCCAGACGGGTCTTGCTCAAGTCCCACGCGGTTGACAGTGATGACGGGTAGGCCATTAGCCACGGCATGACCGCGTTGCACGATTGTCCATGCTTCGCGTTGGCGCTCCTGTTCCTCAAGGGTGTCGCTGCTCTCGTAGCCAATAGCTGTGGGGTAGATGAGCAGTTCTGCGCCACGCATCGCCATCAGACGAGCACCCTCGGGGTACCACTGGTCCCAGCAGACCATGACGCCCAATTTTCCCAGAGAGGTCTCGATGGGGATGAAGCCCTGATCGCCGGGGGTGAAGTAGAATTTCTCGTAATAGGCTGGGTCATCGGGGATGTGCATCTTGCGATACTGGCCCACTACGCTGCCGTCGGTGTCAAAAACCACGGCCGTGTTGTGGTATAACCCCGTTGCTCGTTTCTCAAACATCGAGGTGACCAGCACTATGCCACACTCCCGGGCCACAGCGGCATATTCTTCAGTCACTTGGCCGGGAATGGTCACTGCCAAATCAAAATTGTCCACACTCTCCACTTGGCAGAAGTAGAGTGAATCGTGCAATTCGGGCAGGACAACAAGCTGGGCGCCCTGGTTGGCCAAGTCTTTTATCTTGCCAATGAGCACCTGGCGGTTAGCCTTCACATCGCTGCTGTTGCGTTGCTGGATGATACCGACTTTCATTTCAGTTATAGGATATTAATTGATAATTAATGATTCTTTGGGCAGTTGCATGGTGGCACAATGCAGTGAGCCATGCTGGCAGATGAGGGAGCGGCAGTCAATGCCGACAACTTTGCGGCCGGGAAAGGCTTGACTGATGAGTTCACAGGCCTTGAAGTCGTTCTCGGGCTGGCCGTATACCGGCACCAGTACTTGATGGTTTGTCACTAAGAAGTTGGCATAGGTGGCCGGCAGTCTTGAAATCTCGTCAAACATGGCATCAGGCAACGGCAACTTGATGAGGTGGTAATGGTTTCCGTCAACATCGGTGAATTGCTTGAGCTGCTCTTCCATTTTCATCAAGGACTCGAAGTGCTCGTCCTCGGGGTCATCACAACCTGTGTAGAGGATGATTCCGCCAGGAGCGAAGCGGGCCAGCGTATCTATGTGTCCGTCGGTGTCGTCGCCGGCGAGTGAGCCGTGGTCAAGCCACAGCATCTTCAAGCATCCAAGCCGCTCGAGCAGCACTTTTTCAAGTTCCTCTCGTGAAAGGGAATCATTGCGGTTGGGGGCTGTCAGACATGATGTCGTTGTCATCACCGTGCCGTTTCCGTCGGTCTCGATAGAGCCGCCCTCGAGTACCAGGTCGCGGTAGTTGAGCAGCGGCATCCTGAAGATGCCAGTTCCGTTGAGCCGCTCAGTGACAAGATTGTCACAATCTGCGGCAAATTTCATGCCCCATGCGTTGAAGGTGAAATCTGTCAGGACCATGCGTCCATCCTTGAAGACAGTGATGGGGCCATAGTCGCGTACCCAAGTGTCGTTGGTCGGCAGTTCGATGATGTCGATGCGTTTCCAGTCTACATCAATGCCCAACGCGTTGCGCACATCATCGGCATCGGGAGCTATGATAACAACTCTCTCATCATCGTTGAGGATAGCGCGTGCCAGTTCAACATAGCATGTGGTCACCTCGTCGAGCATGTACGCCCAGTCGGTGCCGGCATGAGGCCATGCGATAAGGATGCCGTCTTGACTGTCCCATTCGGCGGCAAAACTGCGGTTTCGTTTTGATGGAAACATCAAGTCTTATTGTGTTTGTTAGAGAATCGTCTCGAAATCAGTACGCCAAGCGGTGCTTAAATATTGTTTCCAAACTCATGGTAATTGTCCCAGTAGGAATCTTGGGATTCAATGATTTCATTAATGAAATCGCGGTAACCGTCCTTGACATTGTAACCATTGTCTTCACACCAAACGATATATTCCTTGTTGAATTCTTCGTCCTCGCGGCGCATGCGCTCAAACTCTTCGTCAAGTTCGGGAGTGTTGCTGTAGCGATCGAGCAGCTCTCTAAGCATATCTGAAATATCGTTCATAGTTCTTTTCCGTTGATTATCGGGCGATTAAGGACACCCTGGTTCATGAATGCTATTACTATCGATTTTAGATGTTCAAATTTAGCACAATTTTTTGAAACAGCCTATTAAGAATCGTTAAAAAAACGATATACTATTAAATATAGTCAAGAATATATGGAAATAGTATCGCTTGGTGGCTTTGTACAGACTATAGAACCGTGTACTGTTTAAGTTCATGTGTCACTGTCGGAAAAAAGACCTTGTTTTTTCTTCTGTTATATCATAAAGTTGTAGTAACTTTGTGCCGTAACAAGCGGTTATCAGCCGCTTGAAGTATGGAATTAACATTAGAAGCAGCTTATAGATTTAGCAATCTCAATACATTGACACCCATGAGATGGTTAAAAAACTTGTCCCTGGCAACACTGATAGTGTTGATGGCTGGTTGTGCAGGAAGCAATCTTGAGAAAATGATACCCGCCGACGCAATAGGCGTGGTAAGTATTGATGTGCCTGGATTGCTCAAGAAGGCGGGAATGCTCGATGATGGAAAAATCGTCCTGCCTCAAGCCCTGAAACAGGTTACTGATGAAAATGAAACATCTCCCCTGTGTATCCTGTTCAATGACCTGCCGCAGCTGGGGCTTGACCATGATAGTAAGGCCTATGTCTTTTTCACGACCAAAACTTTTGGCCGTGTAGTATTGGCGGCGCTCAGTGATCCTGAAAAGACACGCAAGACTTTGGAATTGCGGGTTGGGGGAGAGTTTGCCAAGACTGAGGGACTTAACTGCATGTATGTAAAAGACAACCTGTATGTTATCGACGGCGAAGTTTTGCTCGTGGGTACCGTGAACAAGCCCATGGAGGTGGCCCGTGCCGCTACAGGTGCTAAAGCCATCCTCGCTAAGGTAGCGGCTAACATCAACGATAATAAAGATGTGAAGAGCGTTCTTCACAAGGACTCCGAGATTAATGTGTGGATTAAGGGTGACGGTTTGAAGACCATTCTCGGCAAGAGCGAGGTTTATCGAGAACTGTCCCAGAAAATGCCGCTTATCGGGATTTTCACCGAGAGCGATATCGATGCCGTGACCTGTAACATCGACTTCGATAGCGAAGGTGTTGAGATGAACACCCATATTCTTGCCGCCGAAGGCAGTGAGTATGCAAGGCTGCTCAACACGACTTTAGGCCAACCTGGCGAAGATGTGCTGAAGGCGATTCCCAACTCGATGGATTACATCTTCACGATTTGTGTCAAGGGTGATAGCTTTGTCCGTCTTGAACAGGTTCAACAATTGCTCAAGGTGTTTGGTAGACTGCCTTACATAGGCAGCATTGACTTGGCGGCTATTCTGGCTACGGTTGATGGCCCGTTCACCGTGGGTTTGGCCCGTGATCCACATCTCGAGGGGGAATGGAATATGGTGCTGGCGACGCGCTCTTCCAATCCTGAAGGAGTGCTTAGCCAAATCAGTGATTTCGCTAACTCGATGGGTCAGGCACCTGAGCTTTATGAGGGAGAGTACATCTACCAATATGACAACAAGATGATACGCATCGGCATCATTGATGGTGTCCTTTACCTCAAGATGCTCGATTATGAGCAAACCGAGGGTTATGCCTTTGACATGAAGCCCGTGCGGGATGCATTTGGCGAATCGGTTTTCGGTTTCTTTGCACAGACTCGTAATGACAGCATCAATGGGTACTTTGACTTCGGCTTGAAGGATCCTTTTGAAGGAAAGGGGCATTTCAGTACCAATCAGAAGAAGGCCAACGCCACGCTGGAATTTCTGCGTTCACTGTGTTCCATCAGGGTGAGCGATGGGTTCGGCAATGAGGAGGACAATGATGATGCTTTCTCGGCGTTTATATCTTCTACTTTCGGTAAGCAGTCGAGTGACCAATAGAAGGGGTGTCCTCACATCTGAAAAAATAATCAGGGCCATCCAATTAGGATGGTCCTGATATTATTATGTAAGGACTCGAATCGTTAGAACTTGTAATTCAATCCCAATCCGATGACGCCCTGATCAACCTTGCGGACGATGGTGTGGCGGTACTCCAGATTTACGCCCCAATGCTCGTTGAGCTCATACTCCAATCCGGCACCCAGGTTCAGACCCACATGATTTTCCTCGCCCTTCTCGTTGAGGTCGCCTTTGTAGTCAACCATCGTATAGTTAATACCTGCCAGAGGATAGATATAGAGCTGATTGTTGGACAATCCCACGAGGTAGTGTGCATTGATGTTCACATCCCAACAGGAAATGTGGTTGTGCTCAAAGAAATAGTTGAAGCCAACCTCGGCGCGCAGCTGGTCAAGAACACCATACTGGAAGCGGGCTCCGATACCCATGCTCTCGATGCGACTGCCATAAACCAGATTAACGCCAGCAGCTGTCTCATTCTCATGTACTTGTGCAAAGCCAGAGCCCATGCCCAGCATGAGCAGGCAGACAATTGTCAAAATCTTTTTCATGTCTTTTTCGATGTTAAATGTTTATTGTTAAATAACTTATTGCCGTTAATAATCGGTAAAAGTACATTATTTTTTGCAAATCTGCAACATCTTGGGAGTTTTTCTTGCGTTTTGGCGTGATTTGAGTGATCTATTTGCCTTGACTGGTGGTCATGGGGCACAAAAAAGCTGCCCTTGAGAGGCAGCTTGATACTTTAGCTAACATGTTTGGGCTTAACCCAAGTAAGCCTTGAGCAATTTGCTCTTTTGGCCTTTCAAGCGACGGATCGCTTTCTCCTTGATCTGGCGGACGCGTTCACGGGTCAGGTCAAACTTTGCACCGATTTCCTCAAGCGTCATCTCCTGACAGCCGATGCCGAAGAACATCTTGAGGATGTCACGCTCGCGAGGATTAAGCTGGTCCAGCGCGCGGTCGACTTCCTTGGCAAGTGACTCTTGGTTCAAGGTTGAGTCGGCCATGGGGGAGTCGTTGTTGGGAAGCACATCCAGCAGACTGTTGTCTTCACCCTCGACAAACGGGGCGTCTACTGAGACATGACGACCCGACACCTTCATCGTGTCACTGATTTTGTCCACGGGAATGTCGAGGCGTTCAGCCAACTCCTCGGCCGAAGGACGGCGCTCATGCTCTTGCTCAAAACGGGACTGGGCTTTGCTGATCTTGTTGATCGAACCCACCTGGTTAAGGGGGAGCCTAACGATGCGCGATTGCTCAGCGAGGGCCTGGAGGATGGATTGGCGAATCCACCACACAGCATAGGAGATGAACTTGAAGCCACGCGTCTCGTCAAATTTCTGCGCTGCCTTGATGAGGCCCAGATTCCCTTCATCGATCAAGTCGGGAAGACTTAATCCTTGGTTCTGGTATTGCTTTGCGACTGAAACGACAAAACGCAGGTTAGCGCTGACAAGTTTGTCAAGGGCTGCTTGGTCGCCTTGGCGGATGCGCTGAGCCAACTCGACTTCCTCATCAACCGTAATGAGTTCCTTACGGCCGATTTCCTGAAGGTATTTGTCAAGGGACGCGCTCTCGCGGTTAGTAATGGATTTTGTAATTTTAAGTTGTCTCATCTAACTTATGTAGAGTTTAAGCGTGCAAAGATACAACAAAAAATTGAATCCTACAAGGTATTTTCCCGAAAAATGAAGAAAACCGTATTTTCTGCGCTGGAATCTGCACCGGAATGCGCTGTTCAGGCGTCAGATGATGATTGCCCCTCAGCGAGACTCACGGCTTTTATCCCAAGTAAGGAAGGAGCAGTTGGCTTCTTCGGCCTTTCAGGTTGCGGATGGCCCTTTCCCGGATTTGACGCACACGCTCGCGGGACAGGTCTAATTTGTTTGCGATCTCCTCAAGCGTCATTTCTTGTCCGCCTATGCCGAAGGACAGTTTCACGATTTCACGCTCGCGCGGGCTTAACTGTTGCAACACGCGGTCGACTTCCTTGGCGAGTGACTCTTGGTTCAAGGTCGAATCGGCCATGGGGGAGTCGTTGTTGGGAATAACATCCAGCAGACTGTTGTCTTCACCCTCGGCAAAAGGGGCATCTATAGATACCGACCGGTTGTTGATTCTCAAGGTCTGGTTTACCTTTTCAACGGGGATGTCAAGTTCCTGGGCAAGTTCTTCGGTCGAAGCCCGTCGTTCGTGCAGCTGTTCAAAGCGGGTCTGCGCTTTATGCGCCCTGTTGGCAAGACCCACTTGATTCTGTGGAACCCTCACGAGATTAGATTCCTCGGCGATGGCTTGAAGAATAGATTGGCGAATCCACCACACGGCATAGGAGATGAACTTGAAGCCACGGGTCTCGTCAAATTTCTGCGCTGCCTTGATGAGGCCCAAGTTGCCCTCGTCAATTAAGTCAGACAGGGGCAAGCCTTGATTTTGGTACTGTTTCGCCACCGACACAACAAAGCGCAGGTTGGCGCTTACGAGTTTGTCTATTGCAGCCTGGTCTCCCTGGTGGATGCGTTGTGCGAGAGCTACTTCCTCATCAACGGGAATCATCTCCAGACGGCCAATCTCTTGAAGATACTTGTCAAGAGACGCATTCTCGCGGTTGGTGATTGATGTTGTGATTTTTAATTGTCTCATACTATTTTTTGTGTTGAAAGGGATTGAAAAACTTGAAATAGGCAAGAATATTATTTTTATAGCAAAAAGCGTGCCAAAATCCATCAATGGAGCAGGTACAAACATCAGGCCGCTGCCGTGGTGTGGCACGGGAGCCTGAAAAAGGCAGTCGTTATTGTTGTCTGTTAATGAAGAGGCCTCTTGTGGCGTTTCCAAGCATGTTGATGTGACGGGAGCATGAAGATGGGGCTATGGCGCATGGGGACATACGCGCTTGCTGCTAAGTTGCTAATGTCATCTCGTTATGCTCGTCGATAATAAGTTGCTCGACAATGCCTGCCAGAGGTTTGTCTCTGGCTTCAGATAACTCTTTGAGTTTGGCTTTGGTCTCTTCAGAAATCAGGATTGATAACTGTACTCTTTTTCCATAAATTCTTGGCCTTCCGGCGCCTGGTCTAGATCCTCCTCTCATGTCAATTCTATTTTGGGGTTTAGCTTCTGCTTGCAAAGATAATGAATTATTCTGAAATAATAGTCGTTTTTAGCTATATTTTTTCAGAAAAATATGAATAGCAGGGGTATATATTGAATAACACTTCATTTGTTTGAGGATGATGTGGAGTTGCTGGATGGCCCTCTGATAAAAAATAGGCGGCAATGGCCATCAGGTCATTGCCGCCTTGAGAGGTTGATATGGTGTGAGTGCGTATTTTTGGGATTATTAGTCTTCGTCGTCGCTCAAGTCAACGGCGTAGTAAACCTTCTTGCCGGTGGGATAGAAGCCCGTGATGAACATCACCTTGTCGCTCTCGCCGCTGCGCATGATCTTGTTGTAGATGCTCTCCACATCATCACGAGAGTCAACGGGAATATTATTGATATCGGTGATGATGAATCCGTCACGGATTCCGGCGTTCTTGAACTTACCGGCTTTGATGCCAACAACTTTCAAGCCTTTGCTGATGGCAAGGTCTTCCTTCTCCTCACGGCTCAACTCGGTGAAGGCGCAGCCCAATGACATAACATCGCTCTGCTTAGTCATCTTGGTATTACCCTGGTCGTTCTTGAAGGTGACGGTGGTGCGCTTGAGCTTGTTGTCGCGGTAGTACTCGATTTCAGCTTTGTCACCAGGACGCAGTTTGTTCATCTCCTCTTGCATCTCGCCGCTGTCCTTGACGCGTGAGCCGTTGAGTTTGACGATAACATCGCCTTCTTGTAGGCCGGCTTCCTTGGCTGCGCCACGGTCGGTGACAGCGGCAACATAGATGCCCTCGTTGGTGGCGGTGATCTTTTCCTCCTTGGCTTTCTCGGCCGTAAGTTCGCTGTATTGGATACCCAGTACAGCGCGCTGTACGGTACCGTATTGCTTGATGTCGGTGATGACTTTCTTCACCGTATTACTGGGAACGGCAAATGAGACACCGCTATAGTTGCCGGTCTGGGAATAAATCATCGTGTTGATGCCGATAAGCTCACCGGCGGTGTTTACCAGAGCACCACCCGAGTTGCCGGGGTTCACGGCAGCGTCATGCTGAATGAATGCCTTGATGCTGTTGTCGCCAGCACTCATGCCGCGGGCTTTGGCGCTGATGATACCGGCGGTAACGGTTGAGTTGAATCCGAAGGGGTTGCCCACGGCTACACACCACTGGCCGGCCTTAACGGCGTCACTGTTGCCGAAGGTGATGGCGTGAAGATCCTTGGCGTTGATTTTGATAAGTGCGATATCGGTCTTCTCGTCACTGCCAACGACGGTTGCGTTGAATTGACGGTTGTCATTCAAGGTTACTTCAAGCTTTTCGGCGCCCTCGATCACATGGTTGTTCGTCACGATGTAGCCGTCAGCACTGATGATTACGCCCGAGCCAGAGCCCTTGGGCTGCAGTTCTCCTTTCTGCTGGGGTTGCTGCTGGCGTTGGCGTTGTGAACCGCCATAACCGGGACCAAAGAAGAACTCAAACGGGTCGATAAAGTCCCCGCCATAGTAATTCTGTTGGGGTGTGGCGTAATTTTTTATGCTGACCACACAGTTGATGGTGCTCTCGGCAACATCGGTGAAGTCGCGGCTCATATCGACGGTGCGAGTCGAAGTCTGGACAAAGCTGTTTTCAGCGGGCTTGCCTTCGTTGTTCTCTTTTGTGACAACATATGTGTCATGAATGACGCCTCTTTTCTCCAGCTCACTGGTAGCCATCATCGTAGCGGCCGATCCCAAAACAGAGGCGGCCACGAGCATAATCGCTAATTTCAGATTCTTTTTCATGTGTTCTTTTAATGTTAATTTATTGTTGATTTTAAATTTTTCAAGTGTTAAATTTAACTTTTCAAATTTTGGGCCAAATGTACAACCAAAAATCACAACGGCAATAGTGTGGCACTTGTTTTTAGTATTTATTAATAGCGAGTGCGCATCTTTTTAATTTGTTTTGCATTGTGTGTCGGTTTGATAACAATTGATGACATTTTGGCACTGACTTGGCGTCATGTCCTGCTGGAAAAAGGCATTCCCGCCTGATGTCATCAATCATCAGGCGGGACTACCATGCTTTTTTTGTTGTATATTTTGCTTTCTATTCCTACTGGTCGCCGTAACCGAGGTACTTGAGTAATTCGGCTAAGATGTACATGCTGCCCCCCACATAGATAAGGTCTTTGGCTCGGGAGGCTTTGCGGGCTGCTTCAAGAGCTTCTTCCACCTTGATGTAAGCGTTGCCGTGAAGACCGGATTTGGAGGCCGCTTTTTGCAGGTCTTCGGCGCTCATGCTGCGTGAAGTCTGCGCTTGGGTAAAATAGTATTGGGCGTCTTTGGGTAGTTTCTTGAGCATGGTGGCTACATCCTTGTCGGCCATGAATCCAAGCACCATGTGCAGTTTGTCATATTTCTGGCGTTTGAGTTGCTGGAGCATCTGCTCCCATCCCGAAGGATTGTGTGCCGAGTCGCAGATGATAAGCGGCTTATCGTTCAATGTCATCCATCGTCCCATCAGGCCGGTGTTCTCAATGACATGGGCAAAACCTTCGTTGATGGCATCGGGCTTGATGCGGTATTTGAGCCGCTTGAGCAAGTTGAGCGTTGTCAACACGGTGTTGCAGTTCTCGATTTGGTAATCACCGGTCAGTTGGCTGTCGATAATGCCATAGTTCTTTGTAGTAAGGCGCAGTATCCCGTCAACATGCCAGGCATTCAATACCTCGGGGTCGTCCTGGGCAAACTTGATCTCGGCATAGAGGCGTTTCGCCTCTCTCTCAAACACATCTCTGACAACACCGTCGGCACGCCCCACGATGACCGGTCGTCCATGCTTGATGATTCCTGCCTTCTCAAGGGCAATTTCTTCCAGTGTGTTCCCGAGGAACTGCTGGTGTTCAAGCCCGATGTTGGTGATGACACTCACCTCTGGAGTAACGATGTTGGTGCTGTCCAGCCTGCCGCCGAGTCCGGTCTCGATGACGGCGATGTTGACATTGCGCCACGCAAAGTAGTCCAAGGCCATCGCCGATGTCAGCTCAAAGAATGATGGCTCAAATCCGTCAAGGCTTTTCTTCTTGTACTCATCGACCCAATTCATCACATAATTGCGGCTGACTTTTTTCCCATTCACGCGGATCCGTTCCCTGAAATCCACAAGATGCGGCGAGGTGAAAAGGCCCACGCGGTACCCGCATTGCTGTAGGATGGATGCCAGCAGGTGGGCTGTGGAGCCCTTGCCGTTAGTGCCGGCGATGTGGATGATGCGGTAGCGGCGATGTGGCTCGTTATAGAGTTTGTCCAGGGCTATGCAGGTGTCAAGTCCAGGCTTGTAGCCTGATGCTCCCTCGCGTTCGAAGGCTGGACGCTGGTTGTACAGGTAATCCAGAGTCTGCTGCCACATGCGCTGCAATTCTTCTTTTCGTGCCATGATGATGAGCTTGTTTCGTTTGATGACTTCAAAAACAAAAAAGGCAGTATGGCTATAAGCCGGGTTTTGTGCCTGCCGTGATGGCAG
>JAFZSS010000127.1 GCA_017619255.1 Muribaculaceae bacterium | reverse complement strand
GCGGTCACCTCTATTGATGAAGCAGCGTTTTATGGATGTTCAGAGCTGCTCAGCGTCAGCCTCGGCAACTCGGTTGAGACATTCGGCATCTATGCGTTTTATGGCTGCACCAGTCTGACGAACATCAGTCTCCCTAACTCCTTGACTGCTATCGGTCCGGGCGCTTTCAGAGAGTGCACGGGACTGACGGGCGTGACCATGGGCAAATCCGTCACAACCATTGGAGCTGGTTCATTCATGGGGTGCACAGCGCTGACGAGCATCAACATCCCCAACTCGGTCACAGAAATCGGCCAAAGGGCATTTTATAATTGCGCCAACCTGTCTAATGTGACCATAGGCAACTCCGTCATGACCATTGGCTCAGAGGCTTTCATTAATGATCCAGCAATCGAAACCGTAACCTGCAAGGCGACGACACCGCCAACATGGTCTGATGCGTCCATGTTTATGACAAATGTCTTCAACCATGCCACACTGCATGTGCCCATAGATTTTGAAAGGGAATATAAGATAGACCCGTATTGGGGGCAATTCCTGACAATCATCGGCGATGTCAATGAAGATGAGCCTGAAGATAATCCTGCTGATGTGAACGGCGATGGCGAGGTAAACATTGCCGATGTGAACAGCGTGACCGATATCGTCGTCATGGGCGGCAACGCAGGTCATAACCACACTCCCGGAGGTGGTGGAATCATTGGCGACATCAATGGCGACGGCGAAGTCACCATCGCCGACATCAACGCCCTCATCGCAATAATTCTAAACAACAACTAATGTAGAAAACCGCTCGGCCACGAAACAATAGCCCCTATCGTATCATTAAAAATTGAGGCGAAGGTTTGATTCTCTTGATGATAAATCGTACCTTTGCGGTTATGACAACGATAAGTACATTATTACTGTTTGCTGCTGCCATCATATTGATGGTGGTGGCAATCGCGCGGTTTAAGGTTCATCCATTCCTCGCAATTCTTGGCGCGGCATTGCTGCTTGCCGTATTGCTGGGTGTACCGTTTGCCGATATTCCCGATGTGATTGGCAAAGGCTTCGGCGGCGTGTTCAGCGGCATCGCGCTGGTCATCATCTTCGGCACCCTCATCGGCAGCGTCCTCGAACGCACCGGTGGTGCCGTGGCGCTGGCCCGCGCTGTGGAACGCGTGGTGGGCAAGCGTCATCCCCGCTTGGCGATGATGCTCATCGGCTGGATTGTGTCGATACCGGTGTTCTGTGACAGCGGTTTTGTCCTTGTCAGCCCCATTGGCAAGTCGTTGGCACGACGGTCGGGCATCTCGCCCGTGCCGCTGATGCTGGCACTGGCGGCAGGCCTGTTCGCCTCTCATGTCTTCATCCCACCCACGCCTGGTCCCGTTGCGGCGGCAGGTATGGTAGGACTGGAAAACAACTTGCTGCTGGTCATCGGACTGGGTGTCGTGATATCATTGCTGTCGCTCATTCCTGCCTACTTCTTTGCGGGCCGCGTCGGCAACCGTGTCGAAGCATTCTCTGAGTCCACCGAGAACTCCAAAATCCCCGAGAACTCCGAGTCCCAGAACAGTGCGCTGGCATTCCTGCCCATCGTGTTGCCCATCGTGCTGATGGCACTGGGCAGCGTGGCATCGCTGGTAGAGATGCCACAGAATATCGCCGCTGTGCTCACCTTCCTGGGCAAACCTGTCATCGCCCTGATGATTGCCTTGCTGGCATGCCTGCCGCTGCTCATACGGCAGAAGACCATGGGGCAGTTCTATGACATCACCCAGGCTTCCCTCAAGACCGCCGGACCCATCATCTTCATCACCGCCGCTGGTGGCGTGCTGGGCGCTGTGGTCGTGGCAAGCGGCTTTGTCGATATCATCAAGGAGGCCGGCGGCGCCCTCAAAGCGTTGGGCGTGGTCTTCCCCTTCCTCATTGCCGCCATCCTGAAGTCGGCTCAAGGCTCATCGACAGTGGCCATCACGACCACTGCCAGCATGATGGGCCTGTTCAACGACACAGGCTCGATAATGAACGCCTTGGGATTTTCCAGCCCACTGGCGGCAGCCCTCGTGGTGATGGCCATCGGCGCCGGCGCAATGACCGTGTCGCACGCCAACGACAGCTACTTCTGGGTAGTGACAGGCTTCGGCGGCATCAAGGCGCGTGACGGCTACCGCACCATGACACTGATGACGCTGATCATGGGTCTCACCGCCATCGTGCTGATTGCCCTCGCCGCAGTCCTCCTGCTCTAACCGCCACAAACCGCTAAAAGCTAATAGCTTACATCGGCACGATTCTTGCTATATAGTGATATATGCCCTGTCATGGTGATGGGGTGGACATTTTGTCAGTAAAACCAAATAATTATATGAAAGGAAAAGTTTATACCCGCACCGGCGATGCCGGCACCACTTCGCTCGTGAGCGGCAACCGTGTGAACAAGGATGATGTGCGCGTTGAAGCATATGGCACCGTCGATGAGTTGAATTCCAACATCGGTGTGCTGCTGCACAGCACCAAACTCGACAATCAGGACATCATCGCCCTGCTGCGCAAGGCACAGAACAAACTATTCAATATCGGCGCCTATCTGGCCAACGATGCCGCCGATGCCACACTCTATGGCCTGACACAAGAGGATGTCTCAGCACTTGAAAAAATGATGGACCGGATGAGCGAGGAACTGCCCCCCATGCGCGGTTTCATCCTGCCTGGCGGCACACGCTTGTCGGCACAGGCGGACCGCTGCCGCACTATCACCCGCCGTGCCGAGCGCCGCGTGGTCACGCTTTCACACACAGCCACCGTCGAGCCCCTCGTGCTGGAATACCTCAACCGCCTGAGCGATTTCTTCTTCGTTTTCGCCAGATATAACAATATCCAAAACCAAGTCGAAGAAATATATTGGGACAAAAACGCCTGAAAGGGAAAAAATATCCCTAAATATTTATCGTATCTAAAAAAATAGTATTACTTTCGCGCAATTTTTAAAAAACAGGACATTTCATAAAATAAAGCACAACAAGAAAAGACTATGTATTGGACACTTGAATTGGCAACAAAACTCGAGGACGCTCCCTGGCCCGCTACCAAGGCCGAGCTCATCGACTATGCCGTGCGCAGTGGCGCACCTCTCGAAGTGATCGAAAACCTGCAGGAGATAGAGGACGAAGGCGACACCTATGAGTCCATCGAGGACATCTGGCCTGACTATCCGACCAACGACGACGACTTCTTCTTTGACCCTGAAGAGTATTGACACTATCGGCAGAGAAAACATAACAGCAGCCCAACCGCAATCACGGTTGGGCTGCCTTTTTCATTCATGCGGCGGCAGACGCTAGAAGAACACGCCGCTGGTGTAGCCGAACCACCGCAGCACAGTCTCGCCCCACACGATAATCATGAGCCAGCTGATGAACATCATCGTGATACCGAACTTGAAGGTATCGCTCCAGCTGTACTGGTTCGTGGTGTAGAGCAACGCCGCCGGCTTGCTGTTGAACGGCAGCACAT
>JAFZSS010000017.1 GCA_017619255.1 Muribaculaceae bacterium | reverse complement strand
TGGCAACCGCTGGTACATCGGCACACAGTACCACCCCGAGTACTCCAGCACCGTGCTGAACCCGCATCCCCTCTTCATGTCATTTATCAATGCGATAATTACTGACAAGCAGTAATTATCTGAGTTGTAAGTTTTAAGTTTTTAGTTTTAAGTAAGAATACTATTGCCTAAAACTTGCAGGTACAAACAGAAAGCGTTAGGTGACTTGAATTGTAACGAATCAAAATATGAAGTCAAGTAATGTAAGAGATTTGAAGGTATGGCAGAAAGCTATGGACTTGACAGTTGAAGTCTATACTCTGGTCAAACTCTTGCCGCCTGAAGAGTCTTTCGGGCTCTCTGCTCAAATGCGACGGTCGGCAGTCTCGATACCTTCAAATATCGCCGAAGGGCAAGGCCGCGAAACGATGAAAGAATTCATCAGGTTTTTGGCTGTAGCTAGAGGATCTCTGAGAGAACTGTCAACACAGTTGGAAATCTGTGAACGAGTTCATTACCTGGAGGAATCACAGGTCTCCAATGCAAAGAATCAAATAGAGGAGATAGATAAGATGCTTAACGCCCTTTCTAACTCTCTCATTCCGTTTTAATTTAAGGCGTTATTACAGGCGATTGTAATTGTACTTAAAACTTAAAACTGACAACTAAAACTTTAAAATATATAATGGACAGAAATACATTTTTGGGATTGTTGCTGATGGGACTCATCATGTTTGGGTTCATGTGGCTTAAAAAGCCCAGCGAGGCCGAGTTGGCTGAGCGTCAGCGACTTCAGGACTCCATCACTGCTGTGCAGAAGGCTGAGCAGCAGCGCATCAACGAGACAGCCAATGTCGACACGCTATCCACCGGAGAGCTCGCTCACCTGATGAGCGTGCTTGAGGCCATGCCTGCCGACAATGCCGTTATCAACAACGAGGGCGTCAACCTCACCCTGCGTGACGGCAAGGTGAACGGTACCGTCAAGGTGGGAGACAAGGTCCTCGACTGGGACGAAATCACTGCCAGCGAGAGTGCCGACCCGGCGACACACAACCTTGCTGTGCAGGCCGTGCAAAGGGTTCTTGATGTGTATGCCAAGAACGGCTCTTTTGCCGCGTCGCTGGCGGGCACCGAGGAGACGGTGACGCTGGAGAACGACTCCCTGAAGGTGGAACTCTCCACCAAGGGCGGTATCATCTCGCGTGCCACGCTCAAAGGCTACAAGACATGGAATGCGCCTCAGGTGGTGCTCTTTGACAAGGGTGACAACGACTACAGCTTCACGCTGAGCAACAACACCCAGCGCTTTGAGACCAAGAACTTCTTCTTCACCCCCACCAAGCTCAACGACAGCACCGTGGTCATGAACCTCGAGCTCGAGGGCGGTGCACAATGGGGACTGAAATACACGCTGTGCAACAATAGTTACATGGTGCGCATGGAGATGGTGCAGAAGGGCATGACCAATGTCATCCCGCTGAACATCAACCTGGTGGACCTCGATTGGCACCAGAAGATCTCCCGCCATGAGGAGGGCAAGATGTTTGAGGAGCGCAACAGCGGCATTTACTACAAGTATGCCGGCGAGGGCGGTGATGTGAAATATACCAGTGAGAGCAGCGCCGACGAGAAGGAAATCCAAGAGCAACTCAAGTGGGTCAGCGCCAAGAACCAGTTCTTCTCCACCGTGCTCATCGCCGACAGCGTCATGAGCAGCGCCAAGCTCTCCAGCGTGCCGACCGAGAAGGGAACGGCCGAGTATGAGAAGTACCTCAAGGATGTGAACATCCACACGATGATTCCCTATTCCAGCGACAAGGACATGCCCGCGTCGTTCTATTTCTACCTGGGCCCCAACCGCTACCACATGCTCTCGAGCTATGACAAGTACTCCCCCAAGGAGGACCTCAAGCTCACCCACCTCATCCCCTTGGGTTGGAAGCTCTTCCGCTGGATCAACACGGGTGTCATCATCCCCATCTTTGTCTGGCTGGGCAAGTTTATGAGCAACTACGGTCTCATCATTCTGGTGCTGACCATCATCATCAAGATCGTGCTCTCGCCGTTGACCTACAAGAGCTACATCTCGCAGGCCAAGATGCGCATCCTTGCTCCGGACATCGCCAAAATCAACGAGAAGTATCCCAACCAGGAGGACGCCATCAAGAAGCAGCAGAAGACTATGGAGTTATACCGCCAGGCCGGCGCCAGCCCCTTCGGCGGCTGTCTGCCCATGCTGCTGCAGATGCCCATCCTCATCGCGATGTTCACCTTCTTCCCCTCGTGTATCGAGTTGAGAGGTGAGCCGTTCCTGTGGGCCAAAGACCTGAGCGCTCCGGACAAGATCTATGAATGGAGTGCACAGATTCCCTTCATCTCCAGCTTCTTCGGTAATCACATCAGCCTGTTCTGCCTGTTGATGACGGTGACCAACATCGCTTACACTTACATCACCACCAAGTCGCAGGCCCAGTCGCAGTCAATGCCTGGTATGAAGTGGATGATGTACCTCATGCCCATCATGTTCATGGTGTTCTTCAACAACTATGCGTCGGGTCTGAGCTACTACTACTTCATCTCGTTGCTGATCACCATCATCCAGACCTACAGCTGCCGCCTCTTTGTCACCGAGGACAAGGTGCGCGCCACCATGGCCGCCAACGCTGCCAAGCCCAAGAAGAAATCCAAGTGGCTCGAGCGCATGGAGGAAGCCCAGAAGATGCAACAACAGCAGCAGAAACGCAACGCAAAGCGCCGTTGATTTTAGGCTTTAGGTCTTCTGATTCCGATAAGTTTTTCAATCAAATTTTTGGACTATCATTGAAACTTTTTGAGACTTTGAGGTGTCTAATGGCTGAGAATAATTATTAACAACGACTAGCGGCTAGCAATTAGCGACTAGTGACTAAAAGCTAAAAGAAGCTATGTATATTCATCAGTGTCCAGAGTGCGGAAAACAGTTCAGCACCATTGATAAAGTGAATCGCGTGAAGTGCCCCTATTGCGGCAACGAGACCAATGTGAGCTATGCCGAGCAGCAACAGCCCAACCAGGGACAGTGGCAGCAGGCTTATAACAACCAGCCTTATCACTCCAATGATGTCTTTGCTACCGGCCCATCGGGCAAGAGTCGTGGAGTAGCCGGCCTCTTGGCCGTGCTGTTGGGTGCCATAGGCGTGCACTACTTCTACCTGAACAAGCCCACTGGTGGCATTGTGTTCCTGATTCTCACCTTGCTCACCTGCGGCATCCTGGGCGTTGTGACCCAGGTCGTCAGCATCATCCAGGGTGTGTTGCTCTTCACTTGCACCGAGGAAGAGTTTGAGCAGAAGTGGTGTAATCCAGCCAATTCATTCCCGTTATTCTAACACATTGACAGCATGTGAGTAAACGACAAGTGCCTACAAGACCCGACTACATCAAGTGGCTGCTCCTGGCAGGGGCGGCTGCACTTGTCGTGTTGTTAGGGGCCTATGTGTTGTGGCATTATGTCTTGCCTCATTCGGTCGAGGTGGACCGCTACCGCTACCCGGTGGCGGGCCTTGATGTGTCGTACCATAACGGTGAGATCGACTTTGACAAGGTGCGTGACGACAACTACCAGTTTGTCTATATCAAGGCCAGCGAGGGGAAAACCTTTCAGGATACCGCTTTTGCCCGCAACTATGACGGCGCCAGGAAAGCGGGTCTCAAGGTAGGGGCCTACCACTTCTTCCGCAAAAACCGCACGGGACAGGAACAGGCCGACAATCTCCTTGCGGTCGTCAAGGGAAGGCCGCTGGACTTGCCCTTGGTCATCGACCTGGAGGACGATTGGGGCAACGGCGTCACCACGGGCAAGGATGTGACGATGGAACGCCTGCTCGACATGCTCTCTATCCTCAAGAACGAGGGTTACCAGGTGATGATCTACACCAACAACGACGGCTATAAGAAGTACTACAAGGACATGCTGGGCGATTGTGACCTGTGGCTCTGCTCATTCACTAGCCCCGACTTGCTGGACCAGCCTCACCGCTTCCAGCAGTACAGCCACGAGGGGAAGGTCAACGGTGTGGACGGCAAGGTGGACCTGAATGTGTTCCGCGGCAGCAAGCGTGAGTGGGACAGCTATCTGGAACAAGTGAAACAACCTGACAATATCTCTCCGCAATGATGAAACAAGAAATCAGACGCCTCTTGGTTGCCGCCTCGCTGTGGCTCGTCCTGCTGCTCATGTGCAGTGTGGATGCCACCGCTGCGGTATATAACTGGAGCCGCTATGACCTGACCTTTGAGACGCCCGATGGCGGCTTTGTCACTTTCAACAGCAACACCCGCTTTGAAATCCAGTGGGAGGACATGGTCATGACCGTGCAGCTCTACAGCAAGGACAAGGGGGACGACAAGAAGCTACTCACCGAAAATCTGCAGCGTAAAGCGCTGGGCTACAACATGTATGACCTGAGCAATGGCAAAATCAAGGTGAAGGGTTTCAAGAAGACCTACAGCATCTACGGCACCATGCCCGACGGCTCCCGTGCCATTATCGCCGATCTGGTCTCCAAGCATCAGAACCTCATCATCGAGGTCACGGTCAACTACCTCTACGGCAATCGCGAGGTTGTGGAAGACATGGTCAAGAGCTTTGCCGAGAACAAGACAAAGGAGCCTAACCGAGCGCGCAAGCACCAGAAAGTGCAGACCAAGCAGGACGCCGACCGCCAGAAGGAGAAACAACGCCAGCAGGAGGCCCGTCCGCCCAAGAAGGAGAAACTTTATGACGCTTGACCCTCAATGGGCATTGAATAGAACAAGAATGTCAACCAACCCTAAAATCAATAGACACCAATGAAAAGAATGACTTTTACCGCTTGCCTGGCACTCATTGCCATGACGATGCTTGCCGCCACCCCGGGCGACAACACCGGTCAGCCTGCCGGTGATGTGGAATCCAGCATGCTCTATGTGCCGCTGGTCTATGACAACTACACTCATGACGCCCATGCCCGTGTTACCAAGCCCGTTGGCCCCTATGTCCTTGATGCCGGAGACGAGTGGCTGCGTGAGGCGATGGAAAATACCGAGCACGCGCGTCGCATGCGTCAGCGAGCCATGATTGAGAATCCGCAGCTCGTGGCCTATAATGCCAATCGTCTGCCCGAAGCCCCGCCTGAAGGCGTTATCGAGGTGTCTCCCAAGCAGGGCATGCTCACCATCGCCCCGCCTCAGGTGGTCGTGCCCGATGATGTCACGCCGGCCGATGCGCCTCCCTTGAAAGTCCACAACTGGCTGCATGTCTTCAATGCGTCGCTGCAGTTCACCCAGGCCTATATCAGCGGTAACTGGTACCAGGGCGGTGAGAACAACCTGGCCCTGCTGGGTTCCATCAACTGGAACTGCAACCTCAATCAGGATCTGCATCCTAACTGGCTGTTCAACAATGCCTTGTCCTATAAGCTTGGTGTCGCCACCACCCATGGTGACAGCATCCGCAACCACCTCATCAATGAGGATAACTTCCTGTTTACCTCGCAGTTGGGTTACAAGGCGGTCAAGAACTGGTACTACAGCGCTATGCTGCAGTTCACGACCCAGTTCCTGAACAATTACAAGACCAATACCCGCACGATGACGGCGGCGTTCCTGTCGCCTGCTGAGCTGAACATTGGTCTTGGTATGACCTACAACTACAAGAAGGCCGATGACCGCATGTTCACCTTGGCCATCGCGCCGATTTCCTATAACCTGAAGTACTGCCGCAACATCACCGACATCGACCCGACACGCTTTGGCATCGATGCGGGTCATCACAGCAAGAGCACCGTCGGTAGCAACTTCGAGGCCAAGTGGCTATGGCGCTTCACGCCTAATGTGATGCTCACCTCCAGGCTCTACATGTTCACGAACTATCAGTATGTGCAGGGCGATTGGGAGAACACCCTCGACCTGTCCATCGGCAAGTACCTGACGACCCAGTTCTATACCCACTTGCGCTTTGACCGCTCTGTGACTCGTGACGATGATTGGGATTACTGGCAGTTTAAGGAGATACTCAGCCTGGGCGTTGTTTACCGCTTCGCCACCGTTAATTAACCGATGAACCGTTATGCGCTCATATTGTTGATGTTGCTCATGCTGCCCTTGATGGCGGCCGCTGCTGATGTCGTCCCCAAGAAGTCGGTCGTGCTGGCCGGCATCGACATGGACTCCATGCGCGTGCGCCTCGACGAGAGTGACCTCCAGCCCCTGGAGGGCATCTGGTACTATCCGAATGAGGAGATGACGCTGGGCATTGAGCGGTATAAGGGTGTCCACAACATCGGCTACCGCATCATACTGCTTGAATCACCCGACATCAGTCTGCTGCCCGGTACCGTCATCGGCTACATCGCCAGCAGTGCCGTGGACAATAAGTACCAGCTATGGCTTTACAGCGAGCGCAGCCGCACCACGCTCAAGAAACCGCTGGAGTGTGTCGCCACGCTCAGCAACAAGGCAACCACACTCACTTTTGACCCGCCGCACTGGAAGGTGAAAGTGCGTGTCAATGTGGCGCGTTTCCTGCCCACATTGTTCAACGGCATGAGCATTATCCCCGAGAAGGAGGGTGAGCGCTTGCCCATCGGCTTCCGTAAGATATATCCAGAGGGTGGCAATGGCCATCCGTTTAACCGCGTCAGATACCTGTGATGAAAACCCGGAATAAGCATATTTTAATCCTTCCGCTCCTGTTGTTACTGCTGTTAGTCAGCACATTAGAGATGGACGCACGCACTCGTACCACGCGTAAGAACCTGCGCTCCACCGAGGTTCCTGTTGATATGCTGGAACCATCCGACGACCTGCTGCCTGACAGCCTCTTGGATGTGGACCCCAATGCTGTGACCCTCAAGGGCTACAGTAAACGAGCCAGCGAGAGCAAGGAATCCTTTTTCATCACCAACAACACCAGCCACCGCATGAGCACGGTGCGCCTGTTGTTGCGTTATACCACGATGAACGGCGAACTTCTCACCCAGCGCACGGTTTCCGTGCCCGTGAGCCTCAAGCCAGGCGAAACCAAGCTGGTGAGCGTCAAGTCGTTTGATGTACAACGCCTGTTCTACTATTATGCCGGTCCACAGCCGCGCAAGCAGGCCACGCCCTTCAAGGTGGCTTACCGCCTTACAGGCTATGACATCCCGGTTGGAAATTGACAGACACATCATTAACATTCACTATAATCACAAAAGCAAGAAAGAAAATGAAGAACTTTTCAATGAAATTGTTTTCGGTTGCTCTGATGGCGCTCGTCGGATGGGCAACAGCCGACGCATGCACTAACCTGCTGGTGGGTAAGAACGCCAGTGCCGATGGCTCGACCATCATCACCTATGCCGCCGACAGCCACACGCTCTTCGGTGACCTGCAGTACATACCTGCAGCCGACCATGCTCCCGGGTCGATGCGCAAAATCGTCGATTGGGACAGCGGCAAGCCCATGGGTGAAATTCCCGAGGTGGCTCACACCTATGCCGTTGTGGGCAACATGAACGAGCACCAGGTGACCATCGCCGAGAGCACTTGGGGAGGACGCGAGGAACTCTGGGACCTCAATGGCAAGTCCATCATCGACTATGGCAGCCTCATCTATCTCGCGCTGCAGCGTGCCAAGACCGCGCGTGAGGCCATCAAGGTGATGACCGATCTGGTTGCCCAGTACGGCTATGCCAGCGAGGGCGAGTCGTTCTCAATCGGTGACCCCAACGAGATTTGGATTATGGACATGATTGGCAAGGGTCCGGACGAGCTTGGTGCCGTTTGGGTTGCCGTGCGCATCCCTGATGACTGCATCGCCGGCCACGCCAACAATCCCCGCATCTGGAAGTTCAACATGAAGGACAAGAAGAATGTCATGTACAGCAAGGATGTCATTTCGTTCGCCAAGAAGAAAGGCCTCTACAGCGGTAAGGATGCCGACTTCGCCTTTGCTCCCGTTTACCAGAAATTTGACGCTGGCGCCTTGCGCGGCTGTGATGCTCGCGTGTGGAGCTATTTCAACCGTTTCCATGAGGGCATGGACGCTTACCTGCCTTTCATATATGGTAAGACCAGGGCCGACGCCGATGTGATGCCGCTCTATGTCAAGCCCGATCGCAAGGTCAGCGTTCGCGATATGCAGAACATGATGCGTGACCACTTCGAAGGCACTCCGTTCGACATGACCGTGGATCCCGGTGCCACCACTGCCTATGGTGTGCCTTACCGTTGGCGTCCCATGGACTTTGAGGTTGATGGCGTAACCTACAGTCAGGAGCGTGCTATCGCTACCCAGCAGACCGGTTGGGTGTTTGTCGCACAGATGCGCTCATGGATGCCTGATGAGGTGGGCGGCTGTTTCTGGTTCGGCGTCGATGATGCCAACACGGCCGTCTTTGTGCCCATGTATTGCTGCATCACACGCGTGCCCGAGAGCTACCGCCAGGGCAAAGCCGACATGTACACTCTGGATTGGGACTGCGCTTTCTGGGTCAACAACTGGGTGGCCAACCAGGCCTATGCTCGCTACTCACAGATGATTGGCGACATCCGCAAGGTACAGGGCGACATCGAGGATGCTTTTGCCAGGAGGCAGTCGGTCATCGAGGCCCAGGCCACTTCACTGCTCACCACCGACCGCAACTCTGCCGTCCGCCTGCTGACGGAGTATTCGGTCAATGCTGGTCAGGATGCCACGGCTCGCTATAAGAAACTGGGCGAGTATCTGTTTGTCAAGTACCTTGACGGTAATATCAAGAAGGAGAAGGACGGCAAGTTTGAGCGTAACGAGTATGGCACGCCGGCATCGCCCACCTTTGGCGGTTACACCCAAGAGTACTACGACATGCTCATCAAGGGCCCCAACGGCGGTGACCGCCTGAAAGTTGAGGAGCCGGTATGGTTAGACCCCAAAGACAGAGCCAAGGAGTAAAGCCTATATATAACATAAAAAACCGCACCGATATCACATCGGTGCGGCTTTTTATCTGTTTACTTAACTCTTCTACTTTGTATTGTTTATTATCAACTAATAACTAATTCATTTCTTCACACTGCAAAATTACACCTGCTGTAATCACCCCACAATCGCTAAAATGAGCCATTTTTCATGGTTATTATCATCAAAAAGAGGGATTTTCAGAAAAATGTGCGTCTTTTGGTGGTGTCTTTGCAAGATAATACCTAACTTTGTTAGCAGTAAAACAATTATAAAAGAAACAGCTATGAAAAGAATATCATTCGTTCTGACATTGTGCATCGTGGCTCTGGCTGCTCAGGCGCAACTATTGTGGAAAGTGACGGGCAACGGTCTGCCACGCCCCAGCTATATCTTGGGAACGCATCACATGGCTCCGGCCTCGATGATTGACGAGATTCCCGGCATGAACACTGCCATCGAGGGATGTGACATTGTGGTGGGAGAAATCGAGAAGGACAGTCTCGTGAGCCAGGATGCCCAGATGCGTATGGCGCAGAGCATGGTTGCTCCGCCCGATAGCACGCTTGACAAACTCTTCACGCCGGCCGAGTATGCCATTGTGGAGAAGGTCTTCAACAAGTACTTTGGTGCCATGGGTGTGAAACTCAGCCAGATGAAATCGTTGAAGCCCAATGCCATCAGCACCCAGTTGCAGGCCATGCAGGCCATTAAATACTTCCCTAATTTTGATGCGAATAACCTCATTGACATTGCTGTTCAGACCCGTGCTAATGAGGCTGGCAAGCCTTCGGCAAGCCTGGAAACCCTGCAGGAACAGATTGACTTGTTGTTCAACACCCCGTTGACTGAGCAAGCCCAGGGGCTGCTTGAGGCATGCAAGCAAGACGATGATTTTCTGGAGATGTCGGTGGCGCTCAGCGAGGCTTACGCATCACAGAATCTGGATCGCATCTTGACCGTCATGACCGAGTCGGTCGAGGGCGAGAACAACGAGGAAGCGATGGATGCGTTGCTCTATGACCGCAACAGGGCTTGGGTGCCTAAGCTTGCCGAGATGATGCCCGAGCGCGCCTGCCTGGTGTGCGTTGGTGCCGGGCACCTGCCTGGACCGCAGGGCGTACTGCAGCTGCTGCGCGACCGCGGTTTTACCGTCGAGCCCATGAAGTAATTTTCGGGTTTTTCTTGCCCACATTGTGATAATGCACTATCTTTGTCGCATTATTCAACAAATCTAATTTTATTTTGGACCCTGACCCGTTATCGTGCCTGTTATCGGTACTCTGTTCAGCAAGCACTCAATCGCTTGTCACTTTCAACACGCCCGCATTGGGCACCATCATAGCCATCATTGTCGCCGTCTTGGGGCTTTTCCTGTCGGCATTTAACTCGGGCAGCGAGATTGCCTATTTCTCGTTGCGCCCCGAGGATGTCAGCAGCATCGAGGACCAGCACCGCCGCGAGCGCGTGAAGGAGTTGCTCTCCAACCCCGAGAAGCTGTTGGCAACGATTCTCGTGGGAAACAATCTGGTCAATGTCATGATTGCCATCGTGCTGAACTTTGCGATGAACCAGATTTTCAATTTTCACAGCACGGTACTCAATTTCATTGTCCAGACGGTTATTCTCACCTTCCTGATTCTTCTCTTTGGCGAGGTGATACCCAAGTTATATGCCACCAATTTCAATACCAGGTTCGCCGCGTTGGCTTCGGCACCGCTCAAGGCTGCCGTCAAGCTGTTCACGCCGTTGACGGCATTGCTCGTGCGCAGTACCCGCATCGTCAACAAGGTTGTGCCGTCCCAGACCGAGGAGCTCTCGGTCGATGACCTCACGAGGGCCCTGGAGGTGAGCGAGGTCAAGGATCCTGATGACAAAGAATTGCTTGAGGGCATCCTCTCCTTTGGCGACAAGACGGTGAGCGACATCATGCGTCCTCGTGTAGATGTCGTGGATATCGATCAGGAAGATGATTTCGACGAGGTGGTCCGCAAAGTCATCGACACGGGCTATTCGCGTATGCCGGTTTATGAAGAAACGCCCGACAACATCACGGGCATCCTCTATGCCAAGGACCTCTTGCCCTACATCGGCAGCCGTGACAACACCTTCAAGTGGCAGACACTCATCAGACCCGCATATTTCGTTCCCGAGACGCGCATGCTCGATGACCTGCTCGAGGATTTCCGCCGCAAGAAGATGCACATGGCGATTATCGTCGATGAATACGGCTGTACCCAAGGCATCGCCACCCTCGAGGATGTGCTCGAGGAAATCGTTGGTGACATCAACGACGAGTATGACACCGAGGAGAAGTTTTTTAGCCGCGTCAGCAAGGATACCTGGATATTTGACGGAAAGACGCTCTTGAGCGACTTTGCCCGTACCCTGGACATTGACGAGGAGGAACTCGGTGAGCATGCCGAGGAGGCTGAGACCATCGCCGGTTTCCTGCTGGATGTCAAGGGCGACTTCCTGCAAGAGAAGGAGGTCGTGAAATATGGCCGTTTCACCTTTACCGTCATCAAGGTCATCAAGCACCGCATTGCCAAGGTCAAAGTGACCATGCATGGTGGCACGCCCGAGAAATAAGGCTTCCGCATCATTCTTCCTTTCATTGCCAGCACCTGGTGAATCCTGCCGACAGAGAGATTGGCACGGGATTTGCTGTTGGGTGTACAGTATCGACCAAATACTGTAAAGTGCAATGACCAACACAAATCTTTTTGCTCTTGGTGGTTACGCCAAACACTTCGACGAAAACTCCTTGTTGAAGAAGCTCAAGAAAGTGGCCGGCAAGCTAGGTCGCAAGGCGGTTTACCATGTCCTTGTGCTCTACTATGTCGCCAAGGACCCTGCTGTGCCTTCCAGCTTGAAACTCAAGATTCTTGGAGCGCTGGGTTACTTCATCCTGCCGTTTGACCTGATACCTGATTTCATCCTGGGTCTCGGCTTCACCGACGACATCCTTGCCCTGGCTTGGGCGGTGTTCACGATGAGGAAGTACATTACTCCCGAGATTAAGCAGAAGGCGCGTGACCGCATGCGGCAATGGTTTGGCGACGAGGAGGGCGGGGTAGCAGACCTCACCACTTGGCGCGTCAATCCCGATGACCGGCGCATCATCGATGTAGAAGCCGAGGAATATTGACAAAACAAGGGCTCCAGGTAATGCTACCCGGAGCCCTTGTTTTGTCCTTAAAGACCTTAAAGA
>JAFZSS010000126.1 GCA_017619255.1 Muribaculaceae bacterium | reverse complement strand
CTGTGGCCTTGCGGTTGGGGTTCGCCTTGAGGTCGAGCATGTCAGCCTCGAGCAGCACCTTCTCCATGAGTTCGTTCACGCCGATGCCCTTCTTGGCCGAGATATCCTGACTCTGGTACTTGCCGCCCCAGTCCTCAACCAGGTAGTTCATATTGGCCAGCTCTTCCTTAATCTTCTCAGGATTGGCACCGGGCTTATCAATCTTGTTGATGGCGAAGATGATGGGCACGCCGGCTGCCGACGCGTGGTTTAACGCCTCGACGGTCTGCGGCATGACGCTGTCATCGGCAGCGACAATGACGATAACGATGTCGGTCACCTTGGCACCACGGGCACGCATAGCGGTAAACGCTTCATGACCAGGGGTATCCAGGAAGGTGATGCGACGGCCGTTGGGCAGCTTCACATTATAGGCACCGATGTGCTGCGTGATACCACCAGCCTCACCGGCAATCACATTGGAGTTGCGGATGTAGTCCAGCAACGAGGTCTTACCGTGGTCCACATGACCCATGACGGTCACCACGGGAGGACGCTGTACGAGATCGGCGGGATCATCGGCTTCCTCACTGATAGCCTCGGCAACCTCGGCACTGGTGTATTCGGTCTTGAAGCCGAACTCATCGGCCACAATGTTGATAGTCTCAGCATCCAGACGCTGATTAATGCTCACCATCACACCCAAGTTCATACAAGTGGCGATAACCTTGTTGATGGGCACATTCATCATGATAGCCAAGTCATTGGCTGTCACAAACTCGGTGAGCTTCAGAATCTTGCTCTGTGCTGCTGCCAGTGCGGCTTCCTCGCGGGCCTCTTCTCGATGTTCCTCGCGCTTTTCACGACGGCGGGCTGCGGCGGCCTTCTTGCCGCTCTTGGCGGTGAGGCGGGCCAGCGTCTCCTTCATCTGGCGCTGTACATCCTCCTCGCTGACCTCGGGCCTGAAGGGCTTGCGGTTCTTGTTCTTATCCTTGCCGCGCTTGCCGCCCTGGTCGTCCTTGTTGCCGCCACGGGACTTGCCGCCCTGCTGGGCTGCAGGCTGGTTGCCGGCGCTCTCGATATCGACCTTCTCCTTGCCGATGCGTTTGCGCTTGCGCTTGCCGCCACCCTCGGCCTGAGCCTTGGCGATACGCTCGTTGCGTTTCTCCTCTTTGCTCTTCTTGCGGGGACGCGTCTGCTGGTTGAGCGAGGTCAAGTCCACCTTGCCCACCACCTTGAGCTGCGGACCGCCAACGGTTTCCGCAACAGGCTTGAACACATCGGGCTCCTCCTGTTTCTCGGCAGTGGCGGGAGCGGCAACATCCTCGACAGGCTGTGCGGCCTCGGGGGTGGTTGTCGTTACTTGCTCCTTGACGGGTTCCTGGGCCTCGACGGGCTGGGCAGCAGATGCCTCGGCCTTCTTCTCCTCAACGGGCGCAGCCTCGGTCTTTTTCGCCGGCTTTTCCTTCTTCTTGGATTCAGACTCTGCAGGGGCGGCAGTCTTAGGCTTATTAGTAGCGTCCAGGTCGATCTTACCCAGCACCTTGGGCTTCTGCCCGGGAATCACGGTCTTGATCTCATGCGACTCCTTGGCGGCAGCGCTCTGCTTGGCTTTCTCCTTCTGACGCTCATTGGCCATCTTGTCCGACTTGGACTTGAGGTCCATGTCGGGTTTGAATTCCTTGATGAGCATCTCATAGACATCGTCCTGGATGCGCGCATTGATGCTGGCGTCGATTTCAATGCCTTTCTTGTGCAGGAACTCCTCGATGGTTTGCCTACCCACATTTAAATCTGCGATGACTTTACTGATCTTTATCGCCATATATTGTCTTTTATCGGTTAGCCGTTGGCAACATGCACCCGGCTATTATATTTTGCTGTATTAAGAAGTGAATACTATTGGATTTTCTTAAATCGGTTCGTGTGACAGCAGGTTGTCATCAATCTTCAAACTCGGCTCGGAGCACTTCGAGCAGATGGTCGATGGTGTCCTCTTCAAGGTCAGTCTTTTCAATCAGGTCCTCACGCGGAGTGCGCAGCACCGACTTGGCCGTGGCGAGGCCCACATTCTTGACGGCCTCGATGATCCACTCGTCAAACTCATCCTTGAACTCATCCAGGTAGATGTCTTCCTCACCCTCGGTTTCCACATCACGGTAAACATCGATGCTGTAGCCGGTCAGGATGCTCGCCAACTTGATGTTCAAGCCGCCCTTACCGATAGCCAGCGACACCTCCTCGGGACGCAGGAACACCTCGGCATGCTTGTTCTCGGTGTCCAGACGCAGCGAGGAAATCTTGGCAGGACTTAACGCGCGCTGGATGAGCAACTGGGCATTGGTGGTATAGTTGATCACATCGATATTCTCGTTGCGCAACTCGCGAACGATGCCATGGATGCGGGCTCCCTTGACGCCCACACAGGCACCCACGGGGTCGATGCGGTCGTCATAGCTCTCGACGGCAATCTTGGCGCGCTCGCCCGGGATGCGGGCAACGGCACGAATCACGATCAGGCCGTCGTGAATCTCGGGCACTTCCTGCTCGAACAAGCGACGCAGGAAGTTCTCGCTCGTGCGGGAAACGATCACCTTGGGGTTGTTGTTCTCGTTGTCCACCTTCTCGATGACGGCGCGCACGATATCGCCCTTGCGGTAGATGTCGGTGGGAATCTGCTGATCCTTCGGCAACAGCAACTCGTTCTTGTCCTCGTCGAGCAGCAGTACCTCACGCTTCCACACCTGATAGACCTCGCCGGCAACGAGCTGGCCCTCAAGGCCCCTGAATTTGTTGTAGATGGCTTCCTTCTGCAGCTCAAGAATCTTGCTGGCCAGGGTCTGGCGCAGATTCAGAATAGCACGGCGGCCAAACTTGGCAAAGTCGATCTTGCGGGTATGCTCCTCACCCACCTCGCAGTCAGGGTCATCATCGGCCTGAGCCTCGCTCAGCGAGATCTGCTTGTTGGGATTCTCAACCTCACCGTCGTTAACGACCTCAAGATTCTGATAAATCTCACAGTCGCCCTTGTCGGGGTTGACAATCACATCGAAGTTATCGTCGTTACCAAACATCTTGGACAGTACGCTGCGGAATGACTCCTCGAGCACGCTGATAAGTGTGGTCTTGTCGATGTCCTTGAGTTCCTTAAACTCGGCAAACTGCGCGGTCATGTTAACCGCTTCTTCTCTTTTAGCCATAATGTTGTTAGTCTTTCTATCTTCAGCCTCAAGCTAATAGCTAAACGCTAAAAGCTAATAGCTAAATTTTGATGATATTTTTTGTTTGTTTAATGTCACTGTAATTGAAACGCTCCTGCTCCTCGACCATCTCGGGACGCTTCTTGCCCTCGAGTTTCTTCTTCACGGTCATCGTCAGCACAAAGCCTTCGTCGTCGGCATCGGCAAGCACGCCTTTGAGTTTGCGGCCGTCGCCGGTCAGCACCTCGACCTCATAGCCGATGTTCTTCCTGTACTGGCGAGGCAACAGCAACGGTGAGGTGATGCCATAGGAACCCACGGTCAGCTCGTAGTCCTCGTCGTCACGGTCAAACGCGGCGAGCACCGCATCGTTGACAGCCACACAGTCGTCGATGGTAATGTCCTCGTCGCTGTCGAGAGCCACGTCGATGATGTTGTCCTTGCTCACCTTCAGCGTGACCAGGTACATCTTGGTGCCCTCAAGGGCCTCGTTAATCACTCGTTCAAGTTCTGTCTTGTCGATCATCAGTTCAATTTTTTAGTATTCATTTGGCACTCGCATTATTGTCAGCTTAAAGCAAATTATAATAAAAACGAGGAAGCCCGATTGCCCCCTCTCACGAATGCTGGCGCAAAAGTACTCCTTTTCCGCCATTCACGCAATATATAATGTAAAATGCCCCATAAAACCACACATTCTTTCACGAAATTTAACATTATTTAGCAATTTCGGGCCGCTTTTACCACAAGAATCTCGAGCGAAACCAGGACAAAACCATAAACAGGCTGGCGCGCTCTTAGTGTGAGCGCGCCAGCCACAATCCATTAAATTCGCGTAATTTAATATCTAAAACTTAGCGAGAAACTCATCAAGGCCACTTGCTGTTCAACAGATAGTTGATCAGAGTCGTGGCATCAGTGATGTCAACAGTGCCTTGTAAATCGCAGTTGGCGTTGTCCATGTCAATGCCGGTGGGATCACTGCTAAGCAGGTAGTTAATAAGCATGGTCGCATCAGTGATGTCAACCTTGCCGTCGCTGTTCACATCACCGCGGGAGTTGTTGAACGACATCGTGTTCACCTCGCCGTTATAGTTTGCCCAGGCCCCCTTGCTGTCGCCTATCATCCACGAGATGGTATGACGGCCGCTCGGCAGCGTGTTCAGGTCAAGCGCAATCACTCCAGACACCGTCTTGCCGCTGACAGGAAGGTCGCAGACAAACAGATGCTCCACATCGTCATCAAACCAGTAACAATAGCGCACAAGTTCCACATCCTCGACCACCACTTCGTGTGGTTTAATGAAGAACTTGGTTTTTTGCGAACTCCACAAGCCCAGGTCATCCTGGACGCGGATGGTCAGGCTGTGCAGACCGGCTGGCAGCGACGAGATGTCGAGCATGACGGGCGCTTCGCCGATAGTCTGGCGCTCGTCGACATTGTTGTCAAACCACACCTCACGACGCTGTATCGTCGTGGCGGTGCTGTTGTCAACCTCATGGGGGATGATGAACGCCTTGGTCATCGCGGGACTCCACACGCCCAAGTCGTCCTTCACGCGCATCGTGAACCAGTGCAGGCCTGCCGGCAGCGACGATATGTCGAGCGTGGCCGGCGAAGCACTGATGGCCTGGCGCTCGGCAAAGTTGAAGTCAAGCCAATACTCTCCGCCCTGGAGCGCCGTGGCGGTGGGGTCATTGAACTCATGAGGGATGACAAACGCCTTGAAGATCGTGGGACTCCACACCCCTTGGCTGTCCTTCACGCGCATGGAGAACCAGTGCAAGCCAGGCGGCAGCGACGAGATGTCGAGCGCGGTGGGCGAGGCGCCAAGT
>JAFZSS010000125.1 GCA_017619255.1 Muribaculaceae bacterium | reverse complement strand
TATGTAGGTTACTTCCCCGATGGTGCTCAGTTCAAGCTGATCAAGAACCCCGGTAGCTGGGATGACCAGTGGGGTCTGGGTGATGCCGGCTATGTCAAGAATGACGGCGGCAGCGGCAACTTGACTGTTGATGCAGCAGGTTACTACATGATTCACTTGAACACCGCTACCGACGAGCTCACCATCGAGCCCTACGAAGGCACTGTTGGTGTTTACACTCAGATTGCCATGCCTGGCGCTTACCAGGGATGGGATACCAGCCTCGACCTGATGAACGGCATGAGCACCAGCGTTGAGAACCACGACTGGTACCTGAAGAATGTGACTTATGAGGACACCGAACTCAAGTTCGCCGCCGACGCAAGTTGGGATGTGAACTGGGGCTCAACCGGATTCCCCTATGGTCAAGGCACCCAGGGCGGTCCCAACATCGTTGTTCCCGCAGGCACCTATCATGTTTACTTCAACGACATTTTGGGCACTTACAACTTTGTTCCTGTCGAGTAATTAATCATTAGTTGTAAGTTTTAAGTTTTTAGTTTTAAGTACGATTACTATCGCCTGAAAAGGTAAGAGACTAAGGTATTATTACTTATAACTTAAAACTTACAACTTAAAACTTAAGAAAGAGAATATGAAGAAGTTTTTATATATTGCCGCAGCTGCCTTGTTGCTGGCAAGCTGTACCGAGGATTTCAAGGACTGGGCAGAGCCCCAGAGCACTCCTCAGGGCGAGATCATTACCTTTGGCAATGGCTCGGTAAGTCCCGCAGGTGTGATTGACTTTGCTGAGGTGCCCGCCGATGCTGAACTGGTGAAGGTGTGCAACATCACCCTTCCCTCTTCCAATGACACGACCTATACTCCCGTTTACACCATCTTCCTGAATGGTGAGGAGTTCCCGCTGAACAACGACGGCACCATGGATGCCGCTGCCCTTCAGAACTATGTGACCTCGCTCTTTGGCAAGGCTCCCGAGCCCCGCGTGCTCACCGCCCAGGTGAAATGCGTGATGAGCAACGGCGTGACTGCCACCACCATCATGAGCGACCCGTTTGAGATTACCGTCGTTCCCGCTCCCATCGCAGTGCCCGACCTGTGGTATCTCGTGGGTTCGTGCATCGGTGACGGCTCATGGGGCAACGATCCCGCCAATGTGGGCACCGCGTTGATTCCCATGTACACCGAGGCCGAGGACTTCTCTGTCCTCACCTATGCTGGCTACTTCCCCGCTGGACAGGGCTTCAAGCTGATCCACCAGCCCGGCAACTGGGACGAGCAGTGGGGCATGAAGGATGGCGCCTATGTGAAGAACGATGGCGGTAGCGGTAACATCGAGGTGGCTGCCGACGGTTACTACCTGGTAACCTACGACATGAACACCGAGACCTTGACCGTTGAGCCGTACACTGACGCCGTTGGTGTTCACAGCATGATGGGCATGCCCGGCGGTTATCAGGATTGGAACCCCGGTGGTACCCTCATGACTCCCATGAGCACCGTGGTTGAGAACCATGACTGGATGGCCGTGATGACCTTTGAGGAGAACACCGAGCTCAAGTTTGCTGCCGACGGTGGTTGGGCAGTGAACTGGGGTGGCCCCACCTTCCCCGTGGGCGTTGGCGTGCAGAACGGCGCTAACATCCCCGTCGAGGCCGGCTCTTACAGGATTGTCTTCAACGACATTCTGGGCAAGTACTACTTCATCATGATGTAATATCAGGTGACTGAATTCATTGTGGAGACGCAGGGTCCTGCGTCTCCACTTTTTTTATGAAATCAATAAGCTTGCACCATTTTTTGACAAATTACTTGTTTGAATTATCAGTATTTGCTATTTTTGCATCATCTTAAACCCTGATGGGCTTTATTTACATTAGACAGAAACTAACTTTTTTTATTAACCATTTAATTCTCATAAACAATGAAAAGATTTTACCTGATTCTTGCAGCCATCGCCGCACTGGCAATGACTGCTCAAGCCACTGTTTGGGAAACATTGGAGGTGGGTGACTGGGACAATCCCACCACCTACAATGGCTCCTATTTTGACATGGCACCCACTAACTTCTATGTAGCTCACACGGGTGTTCAGATGCTCTACACTCCCGACATGTTGGCCGACATGCAAGGCAAACAGGATGTAATCATCAACCAATTGACTTTCATGTTCCACTGCGAGACTTTCGAGGAGCTTACCCGCGAAATTGTAGTTTTTGTTCAGGAAACCGATGCTACTGAATTTGCCGTCAACGACCAAGGCATTAAGCAATTCTTCCCCATAGAGGGAGATCCTGCCATATTCGAGGAAAGAACACTTGACCTGTCAGAGCTTTATGGCGAAGATGTGGAACTTTCCGTCCGCTTTAATGTCCCCTACACATCTGGCAAGGGTCTGTTGGTGACCATGGCGTTTGACGCGCAAGATGATGACAATTGCACGATGGGCAGTGACTATGCGCCCTTCTACACTTCTGGCATGGGCAAAGCCATGACCTACACCAATAACTGGACGGGCTTCTACGAATTCACACAGGGTAATGACTTCCCCAACGCCACTGCCTCGCTGGGCTGCGGCACCAATGTGGAACTGCCCCTCACCAAGATTGGTTACAGATATGAAGAGAGCAGCGAGCCCTACCAGACTCCCGCCCCCGATGTGGCTAGCGAACTCACCGACGAGGCTGTCGTTTTCACCGCCACTGGTGAGGGTACCGTAACCCTGTACATCCAGTGCATCGACAACGAGACCGGTGTTATGACCACCGAGACCTATGTGGGCCAGAATAGCGTAAGTCACGCCGTTCCTCGCCAGGCAGTGGACACCTATGTAAATGTTTGGGCCGTTGCTCAGGCTACCGACGATGCTATCCCTGGCATCTCAGAAGTTGACTATTATGTTGAGATTCCCGCTCTGGAGGATACGCCTCCCACGCCTCCCACGCCCGGTATTATTCCCGCCAACCCCACTGCCGATGACTGGTATGATTGCGGTGACGAGAGTGGTTTCTCGAAGTTCTACTTCACCTTGCCCGAGACCGATATTGATGGCAATCTCTTAGACGAGGAGAACCTGAGCTATGCTGTATGGATTAACGACGGCTACGGTGAAGTTTATCAGTTCACCTTCCCCGCTGAGGACTACACCTTCGACCTGGAAGAAGAAGATATCAACGAGGTTCCCTATTATCTCTACAGCAACGCTGTTGACTTCCACGACTACTATGTTTACATGTATCGCACCAATGAACCTGGGTACGAACCTCTCTTTGTTCGCGATGAGGACCATGACGGCAACATCGGTATCCAGGTATTCTACTATACCAACAACAAAGCCAAGACCCAATCAGAGATCGCTTGGCTGTATGAGGTAACTCCTGAGCCTCCCACGCCCACCGAGAAGACTGAGGCGCCCTCCTTCGGCAATGGCACGTACACCAAGCCCGATGAGAATGCTGAATTCTTTGAACTTGTAGCAGGCGAGCCCAGCACCATCTACTACCGCATCATCATTGATGACGTTGTACAGAACGTAAGCGAGGATAACCCCGACGGATGGATTGAGTACACCGGTGAAGTTGGCTGCTACGGCGCTAACGGCGGCGGTCAGGATGGTCACTATGTTGTTGAGGCTTATGCCGTTGCCGACGGCAAGTTGCCCAGCGATGTTGTTGACATTGAGTTCAATGTTGGTCCCTCCACCGGTATTGTCGAGCTCGTTAACGGCAAGACCGTTGCTGGCGTACGCTACTACAATATGGCTGGTCAGGAGATGCCGCAGGCTGACGGTATGACCATCGTTGTTACCACCCACACCGACGGCACCACCAGCGCTGTTAAGGTAATCAAGTGATTTAGCTTTTAGCTGATTGCAAACTATATGATAGAGTCGCAAGTAACCCTTGCGACTCTATTTTTTTCACATTGATTGGCCAAAACTGGAGCCTTGTAAACCATCGCTTTTCCTCCTTTTCGTTGATATCTTGGCGCATCAGGTGACATTGAAAACCGATTGCACTGTTTTTGGCTAACGAATCCAAGACAAGTGGCGCCTCGGCTACGCTCAAACAAAAAACTATGTTTTTGTTTGGCATTATGTTCGGTTTGCACTATCTTTGTGGGGAATATGACCAACTAAAAACTATACTGCAATGAAAAAGATACTTACTTCCGCATTTGTTGCGATGTTGCCGCTGCTCATGTTGGCACAAGGATGGCCAACAAACTATGAGGGCGTAATGCTGCAGGGCTTCTATTGGGATTCATTCAATGACACCCGATGGCCAAAACTTGAATCCCAAGCCGACGAGTTGGCTGAATTCTTCAAACTCATCTGGATTCCCCAGAGTGCCAACTGTGGCGGCAATTCGATGGGATATGATGACCTGTACTGGTTCACCAACTACAACAGTTCTTTTGGCAACGAGCAGCAGTTGCGCTCGATGATCAACACCTTCAAGAGCAAGGGTCTCGGCACCATTGCCGATGTCGTTATCAACCACCGCAAGACCATCAACGACTGGGTGACCTTCCCCATCGAAGTCTATAACGGTGTGACCTACAAGATGGAGTCCACCGACATCTGCCGCAATGACGATGGCGGTGCCACGCTCACCTGGGCCACCCAGCACGGCAAAGAGCTGAGTAACAACAATGACACAGGCGAGGACTGGAGCGGCATGCGCGACTTGGACCACAAGAGCCAGAATGTGCAAAACATCGTCAAGGCCTACCTGAAGATGCTGCTTAATGATTTGGATTATGCCGGTTTCCGTTACGATATGACCAAGGGATACTCGGCTTCCTACACGGGCATGTATAACAAGGACGCCAATGTCCAGTATTCGGTAGGCGAGTACTGGGACGGCAACCAGGCGGTTCTCAAGAACTGGATTGACGGCACAAAGGTGGACGGCGTGGTGCAGAGCGCAGCCTTTGACTTCCCCTTCCGCTATGTCATCCGCGACGCGGTCAACAACAGCAGGTGGTACAATCTGGGTACCTCAAACAACAAGGGTCTCTGTCAGGAAACCAACTACAAGCGCTATGCCGTGACCTTTGTCGAGAACCACGACACTCAATATCGTGATGCAAACAATCAGCAAGACCCCATCCGCACGAATATCGAGGCCGCCAACGCCTATATGCTGGCAATGCCTGGCACGCCCTGTATCTTCCTCAAGCACTGGCAAGACTACAAGGAGAGCATCAAGCAGATGATCTATGTGCGCCAGTTGGCTGGTATCAGCAACACCAGCACATCCTACAACATGGCCAACAGCCAGGGTGGCAACTACTATGTGCAGCGCACTGTGGGCAACAGGGGTGCGGTTATGGCAGCCATGGGTAACACGACCTATACGATTCCCGCTACCTTTGTCGTCGTGGCAAGCGGCACCAACTACCGCCTCGCCTTGAGCAAGAGCACCGAAACAGCATGGGCCAGCAAGCCTAGCGGCACCTATGATGGCGCCTTCAGTGTCACACTCACCGCCGTGAGCCAGACCGATGGTGCACAGCTCGTCTATACCCTCGACGGCAGCGAGCCCACCGCCAGCCACGGCACCAAGGTGAATGACGGTTCCAGCATCAACATCTCGGGCACCACCACGCTCAAGGTGGGTCTGCTCACCGGAGGTACCGTGAACGGTGTCATCACCCGCCATTATGAGATTGACGACACTCCGTTCGTTCCCTACGAGATCACTGTCTTCCTCAAGGACCCGACCGTCGCTCCTAACAATTGGACACAAGTGAACTACTTCAGCTGGGACGAAACCTCCTCACCCAACGGATCATGGCCTGGACAAACCATCACCAATACCAAGATGGTCAACGGCGTTAAGTTCTACTACAGCAACTACACCATCCGAAGCAAGGATTACTATGTGAACTTCGTGTTCAACCAGGGTGGCTCCACTGCCAGCAGCCATCAGACCGAGGATGTGACCTATGTGAACAAGACTTCCTTCTTTGAAGTGACCACTCAGACCAACAAGTATCAGGTGGCTGATGTGACCGACATCTACCTGCCCTATCTTGACGGGGGTGGCTTGACGGGAGATGTGAACGGCGACGGCGAGGTCAGCATTGCTGATGTCAATGTCCTCATCAACATGATTCTCACGGGTGCCGCCACCAATGCCGGCGATGTGAACGGAGACGGTGAGGTCAATATCGCCGATGTCAATGCAGTCATCGCCATCATCCTGAATCCCGCATAGCCTCATGCGATAAATGATTCACCATGACTGATTGGCTTAAACATATTACTATCGTATTGGCACTGACGCTGACAGCGTTCAGTGCCAATGCTGACTCTAAGGGAGATGTGAACGGCGACGGTGAGGTCAACATCGCCGATGTGAACACCCTTATCCACATGATTCTGACAGCAGAGGACGAACTCTGCGGTGATGTCAACGAGGACGGTGAAATCACCATCGCCGATGTCAACATGCTTATCAGCATCATCCTGGGAGGCCTGAATCCACAACCCTACGACGGTCCCGTCGTGGGTGGCGATATCTCGATGTTGACCAAGTATGAGACCCACCAGCGGATGGCCACACAGCATGGCATCAACTATGCCTATTACCGTGATGTGAACAACCAGCGCATCGATGATGTGATTGCTTGGACCAAGCAGCAGGGATGGAACGCAGCGCGCGTGCGCCTGTTTGTCAACCCCGAGAACGCTTCGGCCGAGCATGTGGGACAAGGTGTCATCCAGAATCTGGACACCGTCAAGGTGCTGGGTGCACGCATCAAGGCCGCCGGCATGCAGTTCATGCTCGACTTCCACTACAGCGACACTTGGGCCGACCCGTCAGCCCAGACCACCCCTGCGGCATGGGCGTCACTTGACGATGAAGCCTTAGCGATTCAGGTCTATGAGTATACCCGCGACTGCCTGAGAGCACTCAAGGCAGCCGGAGCGACACCCGACTACATCCAGACGGGCAACGAAATCAGTTACGGCATGTTGTGGGGACCTGCCGGCACACCGCAATCACAGCTCAAACAATGCTTCACGACGAGTCCTGAAGAAAATTGGGTGCGCTTTGCCAACCTGCTCATCGCTGCGGGCAAGGCATGCCGTGAGGAGTGTCCCCGTGCCAAAATCATCCTTCACACTGAGCGTGTGCCCCGTGTCAATGTCCTGACCAACTTCTATACCCAGATGAAGAACCGCGGAGTGGACTATGACATCATCGGCCTGAGTTACTACCCATACTATCATGGCAACCTGGCAGCACTGGCAGCGGCACTCAACAGTGTGAGCAATATGTTCCAGGACAAGGATATCATGATTGTAGAGACGGGCTACAGCTACCACTACAAGGTGGGTGACCAAGACTTCTCTTCAACATGGCCCCTGACGGCCGAGGGCCAGCGCCAGTTCACCATCGATCTCATCAACAAGCTCAAGCCCTATAGTCGCGTCAAGGGACTGTTCTGGTGGTTCCCCGAGGCCAACGAGTATGGCCTGGGCGGCAGCAATTGGAACATTCTGCATGTCACTGACTCGTGGTACAACGCAGGCCTGTGGAACCACGAGACAGGCCGGGCGCTCCCTGCCCTTTATGAGCTTAAAAGCTTCTTGGAGTAAGCCAACGGGCAGATAACAAAAGAGCGACACGGGAATTCCCGTGTCGCTCTTTTGTTTGATTTCTGTCACGGCTTCTTGCCCGTGACGCAGATGAAGTGACGCGCCTCGTCATGGCGGGACTGAATGTCGGTGAAGCCGGCAGTAACGAGGTACTCGGTAATTTCATCGATAGTATAGACACGGAAGCCGCCCACGGCACTCTCAAAGCTCCTGACATCCTCTGCCAGGCCGTCCATCTCGTTGGCGATAAGACAAGTGCCGCCGGGACGCAGCACACGATACATCTCTTCGGTTCCCAACTCCATCGAGTGCCAGTAATAAATCGTCTCAAAAGCCGTGACCAAGTCATAGGACTCCCGGGCCAACGGCATCTGAGTCGCATTTCCTCCCAGCAGCAACAAGCGTTTGTCAACGATGTCACGATAATTCACCTCATGGGTCATTTCCATGGCCAATTTGGAGATATCCATGCCCACGGCAGTGGCCGTCGGGTTCTTCGACAGCATTCGATTCAAGTTTGCCCCACCGCCGCAACCGATATCCAGCAGGCGGCAGTTATCGGCAATTTCAAGGTCTTCAAGTACCCATTCAGGCAATGCGGCATGCTTGGCACCATTCATTTTCTTGAGCGCTCGCCCGCCCCAAAACCGTTCAGGGCATCTTGAGCGTCTGTAATATGTGACAATATTTGCCATGTCTCTTCTTCAGTTGGCGGATTGCAAGTCATCTTGCCCTCCGGTATTATTAAAGGTTTATCTTCGGTATCAGTAGTCCAGCACGAGGGTGGAGCGTGGAGGCAGCGAAAGCACACCGTCGGCCAGGCTGATAGTGTGGCCGGTAGGCACATCGCGAGCCACAGTCGCTCCGCCCAGTGCCTCGTTGTAACGGTCGAGTTTCATCCAGCGATGTTCGGTCGTGCCGTTGATGATGGTCATGGCATGGCGACCCTTGTACTCGCGGGCGATGACATAGATGCCGTTGTAGGGGATGAACTGTGTCATCTTGCCCTTGATGATGACATCGTTGCCCTGGCGCCAGTGCAGCAGCGCGCTCAGCCAGTTGAACATGTCGTTCTGCTCTGGCGTGCGGCCCTCAGCTGTAAAGGCATTGCGTGAATCACCGGGGAAACCGCCGGGGAAATCCTTGCGCACATTGCCGTCGGTCACCTCCTTGGTGCCGTTCATCAACACCTCGGTGCCGTAATACAGCTGCGGGATGCGCTTGATGGTCAACAGCAGGGCGAGCGCCTGTTTCAAAGCTTCCACATCCTGACCATTGCGCAGAAAGCGGTCGGTGTCGTGATTCTCGATAAAGGCCATCACGCTCGACGGATTGGGATAAAGGTAGTCATGGCACAGGCTGTTGTACACACGGTTATAACCGCGCCACCAGCCGTCGGTCTCCTCGTGCTTGGCGCTGTCTATTTTCTCATAGAAAGAGAAGTCCATCACCGTGGGCAGATAGCTCTCGGGCTTGCCCATCTTGTTGCCTTTCTGCCAAGCAGCGGTATAGGCGGGGTTTTCCACCCAGGTCTCGCCCACGACATTGAAATTGGGATACTCTGTGTCGAGGATTTTCATCCAGCGAGCCATCGCATCAGCATAGGCATAGGGGTAGGTATCCATCCTGATGCCGTCGATGCCCACGGTCTCAATCCACCAGATACTGTTCTGGATGAGGTAGTTCATCACATGCACATTGTGGTGATTCAAATCAGGCATCGAGGGAACAAACCAACCCTCGACGGTCTCCCTAAGGTCCACCTCGCTGGCATAGGGGTCCATCACGGGTGTCAGCTTGTAGCTGGTCTGCAGATAATTGTTCTTGTAGTCAGGCTCATTGAACCAGTCATGGGAGGGCATATCCTTGAGCCAAGGGTGATAATCACCGCAATGGTTGAAAATCATGTCCATCACCACCTTAAGGCCACGACTGTGGGCCTCGTCACACAAGCGGCGGTACTCCTCGTTGGTGCCGAATCGCGGATCCACCTGATAGTAATTGGTGGTGGCATAGCCGTGATAGGTCGAGACATTGCCGCCATGGCTGTCAGGGGAGTTATTCTCCAGCACAGGCGTGAACCACAGGGCGGTGACTCCCAACTGAGTGAAGTAGTCCAAATGCTGACGGATGCCCTCGATGTCGCCACCGTGGCGCAGGCTGGGCTTTGTACGGTCGTTCTTGTAGGCCTCCATGCCGGCAATCTGGTTGTTGGCGGGATTGCCGTCGGCGAAGCGGTCGGGCATGAGCATATAGAGCACATCGGCATTGGTGAAGCCACGGCGCTCGTTACCGCGTTTCTCGCGTGCCTTAAGCTGGTATTTCACCGTCTTCTTGCTGCGTCCCTGCTGGAACTTCAGCTCCATCGTGCCGGGCTGTGCGTTACGGGTGTCAATATACACCAGCAGGTAGTTAGGCGAGTCCAGCCTCACGATGCTGTCAATCGCCACGCCAGGATATTGAGTGGTGACTTCGGCACTGCCGATACCCTCGCCGTACACCATCAACTGCACACTGGGAACAGCGTTAATGCCCACATACCAATCAGTGGGCTCGATGCGATCAATGTTGACTTTGGCTGCCTGGGCTGCAAGCATGCCCAACGCCATGGCAAGCATCAATAAAATCTTCCTCATTTTGGTAATCCGATTAGGTTTTTAATTTCTACTTGCAAATATAGCTACTTTTCTTCTTTGCAGCAATAATCATTCGATAAACTGCATGAAAAAGATGAAATAGCAGGCTGCTCATCAAACTTTGCAATCAGTGTTGTCTACAACAATTCGGGGAGTTGGAACAAGCGGGTGCCGTTAGAGCCCTTGATGAGGATGTAGCGGCCCTCGGGGCGGTCGGCGGCAATGGCGGCCTTGACCTGTTCCACATCGTCAAACTTACGGTAGGGGCAGTCGATGTCCTTGAACTCTTTGCCCACGAGCCACACCTCGTCAAAGGGGCAGGTGGCAAGCCTTTCCACCACGCGGCGGTGCTCCTCGGCGCTGCTGTCGCCCAACTCGCGCATCTCGCCCAGAATAGCCATCTTAGGCGATACTTCCATCATGCTGAAGTTGTCCAGCGCGGCGGCCATCGAGGTTGGATTGGCGTTATAGGCATCGACAACGAGATGGTTGTGCTCGGTCTCTGTGAGCTGCGAGCGGTTATTGGAAGGAACATAGTTCTCCACCGCATGGCAAATCTGTTCAGGCGTGACGCCGAAATGCAAGCCCACGGTAGCCGCGGCCAGCACATTGTCGATGTTGTAACTGCCGATAAGGTGAGTCCTCACCTCGTGCCATGTGCCGCCATCCTCTCTCCACCGCAGGCGCAGGAACGGGTCACAGGCAACAATCTGACCATAGACGCTCGCGCCCTGCCTGTTCTCATCCCGGGTGTAGTACTCGGCCTTAACACCCTGCGGCAAGATGCCCATCAGATACTCGTTATCGGCGTTAATGAAGATGACGCTGCCGGAACGCTGCGACAGGTTGTCATAAAGTTCACCCTTGGTATGGATGACGCCCTCCAATGAGCCGAACCCCTGGAGGTGAGCCTTGCCAACATTGGTAATTAAGCCACAGGTGGGCTCGGCGGTGTCGGCGAGTGTCTTGATGTCACCGGGATGGCTGGCACCCATCTCCACAATGGCAATTTCGTGCTCTGGAGCGAGACGGAACAGCGTCTTGGGTACACCCACATCGTTGTTGAAATTGCCCTCGGTTGCCATCACTTTGTAACGCTCGGCGATGACGGCGCGCACGAGTTCCTTGGTCGTTGTCTTGCCATTGGTGCCCGTGATGCCCACAACGGGGATATTGAAACGGCGGCGATGCTCACGCGCCAAGTCTTTAAAAGCTTGCAGCGTGTCGGGCACCAGGACCATCATCTTGTCGCCGTGATAGTTGTTATACACTTGCTCGTTGCTCACCACAGCAAGGGCGCAGCCCTTCTCCAAAGCCTGCGCGGCAAACTGGTTACCGTCAAACGATTCTCCCTTCAAGGCGATGAAAATGCTGCCCTCGGGACAATCGCGGCTGTCGGTGGTGATAACGGGATGCTGCTGATAGAATGCGTAAAGTTCTTGGATGTCCATAATATTGTCGGTTATTTTGCCGCAAATGTACATAAAAAGCACAAATTTTTATGTACTTTTGCAATCGAATTTTAATGTGTGCAATCTAACAATGAATACAACCAGAAGAACCATAGCCATCGTGTGTGGTGGCGACTCCTCCGAATATGAGGTTTCCCTGCGCTCAGCCGAAGGTTTGAACGCTGCGTTCGACCATGTACGCTACAATGTCTATATCGTCGTGCTGCGACGCAATGACTGGCATGTGAACCTGCCTGACGGCAGCCAGCCCAAGATTGACAAGAACGATTTCTCGTTTATCAAGGACGGGGAGAAAATCCGCTTTGACTACGCTTACATTACCATCCACGGCACGCCCGGTGAGGACGGCGTGCTGCAGGGCTACTTCGACATGATTGACCTGCCCTACTCCACCTGCAATGTGCTGGTCGAGGCGCTGACATTCCAAAAGTTCGCTCTCAATAACTACCTGCGCGCTTTCGGCTGCTCGGTGCCTGACAGCATCCAGGTTCGCCGCGGCGTGAAGCACGACTGGACAGCCGAGAAAGTCAAGGACTACTTGGGCATGCCTTGTTTTGTCAAGCCCGCTGCCGATGGCTCCAGTTTCGGCGTGACGAAGGTGAAGAGCTGTGATCAGTTGGATGACGCCATGGAGTTTGCCTTCAAGCAATGCGACAATGTGATGATTGAGCGCTTCCTCGACGGCACCGAGGTCACCGTGGGCTGTTATAAGACCAATGAGAAATCGGTTGTTTTCCCTGTCACCGAGGTCGTGACCGAGAACGAGTTCTTTGACTATGATGCCAAGTATAACGGTCAAGTGGAAGAAATCACACCCGCACGCATCAGCGATGAGTTGACCGCCGCCTTGCAGGCCGAGACATCACGCATCTATGACATCTTGCACTGCAACGGCATCATCCGCATCGACTACATCATCACCAAGAACCCTGACGGCAGTGACCACATCAATCTGCTGGAAATCAACACAACGCCTGGCATGACCGCCACCAGCTTCATTCCGCAGCAGGTGCGGGCCGCCGGGCTGTCATTGACCGATGTCTTGACCGACATCGTCGAGAACCAGTTCTAACCCATCAAGTAATCAAAACCATTTGACCAAATAGACCATCATGAGTAGAGAGACTTATCCTCACCTTGAGGCTTTACGCGACGAGATGCGCCGCCTGAATGTCGATGCCGTCATCATCCCCGGCACCGACCCGCACCAGAGTGAATACATTTGTGACCACTGGAAATTCCGCGACTGGATCAGTGGCTTCACGGGTAGCAACGGCACAGCCGTGGTCACGCTTGACCAAGCCGCCCTGTGGACCGACTCCCGTTATTTCCTGCAAGCAGGCATTGAACTGGAGGACAGCGGCTTTGTGATGATGAAGGAAAACATGGGCAATGACCCCACTATCCACGAGTGGCTGCAGCAAGTGCTCGAGGAAGACGCTGTCATCGCCATCGACGGCAGGCTGTACAGTGCCCAGGACGCTAATCAGCTGGAGCGTTTCTGCGGCGAGAATGGTTTCATGCTTGTCACGGAGTTCTACCCTGCCGACCACATCTGGGAAGACCGTCCCGCCCGCCCCAGCGAGCCAGCCTTTGTCCACGATGTGCAGTACGCCGGTGAGGAAGCTACCGATAAAATAGAACGACTGCTCAAGGTGCTCGAGGACAACGATGCCACTGCCATGCTGGTCACCGCGCTCGACGACATTGC
>JAFZSS010000016.1 GCA_017619255.1 Muribaculaceae bacterium | reverse complement strand
CTGATTGTCTGCAATTCGACAATGACATGCTGGTTTTCGCCACAAGGTTTTCGAGACTCAACCATAAAGGTGTATTCCTGGCCATTGAAAAGGTGATCATCAAACACATTGCTAAAACCCTCTTTCCAATAACCATAAGGCTTTGTAAGCATGTTGTCAGAGAAAATGATATCATCCGAAGTAAACACATCGGTAAGAGCATAGAATGTGCCTGTGTGGTCGCTGAAATAAACACGAGTCCTTTCAGCAACGCTACACACCCTCAAACGGTAGAAGTTGTGTTCACCGGCGGGGTCGGTCATTTTCAAGGTGAGCAGCATTACCGAATCTTCTCCAAACGGTTCGGTGCGGCCAGTGAGGGGATTTGTCATCACATAGGCTTGGTCGTCGCCAAGGTCTTTATACACCACTTCAGTATTGAGGATTTCGACCTTCTTTGGTTGCTCTATCGTTGCGCTTGCGCTCACATCTTTATAGCCGGGGGCTGTAATATGGACCGAAATGTTGTCGCCCACCTTTGGCGTATAGTCACAGGTGTAAGCGTATGGATTTGTCGAATTATACTGCATGTTATATTTCTCCGCACCATTAACAGTCACCTCGACATGGGCATCAGTAATAACTATTTGAGTCCTATAAAGAGTGTCCAACTCGCTGTAGTATTTACTATAACTCGAAAACACCACTGAGGGGTTATCGTTTACCGTAAACGACCGTGAAATTCTCATAGAGAAAGGTTGCCCTGGATCGGCAATGGCATAGACAGCAATGCCGCTATCGTACTTCTCGCTGAACTCTATCTCCTTCTCACAGCTGGTAAGCACTGCTAGTAGGGAGAGAATAAATACATTGAATTGATTCAATTTGCTCATAGCTTAAAACTTTTGTGTTAAACTGAGTGACGGCATGAATGGGAAGGGGCAAATACCTTTCAATATCGCCTTGTTGTCCTTATAGCCGATATACACATGGCTAATGTTGTAATGATTATACACATTATAGATACCAAGGCCTACCACACTCTCACCAAGACGATGCTTTATTGAAAGATTGGCATTAAGATCAAGGTGATGCGAGTCAGGCAACTTGAAGTCGTTGATGTCGCGGAAAGTGTGGAAAGGCTGCGCCACACCGATAATGCCGTTGGTAAACGCCACATTATAAATGTCTTCATAGTAAGGGGTTTCAAATGCATTCAACTTAAACAAGATTTCACCATAGGCAGTCACTGGTATATTGTAATTGTATTCTCTGATGCCTTGTCCATATGTAATGGCGTAAGGTACCATTCCACGGCGCCCCGATTGGTAGGTCCACGACGCAGTGAGGTCGAGGGCTGTTTTTTCTGAAAAAGTGAAATGGTGGGTCACATTTGCCGAAAAGTTATGCCTATGGTCGGTTGAAGCATAAAACTCCCTGCCACCGTTAATTTCATTGTCCGGCCTGTCAAAAGTGCGCAACGCCTTAGACCATGTGTAGCTTAGCCAACCGGTTGTGCTGCCCACTTTTCTCTCAACGAGCAACTCAACGCCATAGCTGCGCCCCTTGCCAAGCGCTACGATGTTTTGCCAACTTTGGTCGGCTATGAAGTAGGTAGCACCATTACGGTATTCCAGCACATTATCCATCGTCTTATAATAAGCCTCAGCGGCAACATTGAAGCCACGCCAGTCATAGTTAATGCCAAAGCCATAGAGGTCGCTTTTCATCAGAGGGACATCCTTAGTTATCGGCACCCATATGTCACTTGGCATAATCAAGTTGTTTGTCACAAGGCGATGAATGCCCTGCGTCATATGGGAATAAGAGACTTTAACCGACAGGTTCTCGTCAATGAGATAGCGCAACGACAAGCGCGGCTCAAGAGCGAGATACGATTTGTCGGTAACGAAATAAGAACTCAACCTCAAGCCATAGTTGAGTTTCAGATGGTCAAAGACAGCGAAATCATCCTCGGCATACAGTGCGAGATTGTTTATGCTCATATCCTCGCCACTAGTATAATCAAAATATTCCGTATATTCCTCGTATTTAGGATTTAGGTAGGAATCATCACCATCATAATTCAAGCCACCACAGTAGCGTTTCACTTTGGAATCTTTGAAAACCGTTGTTTTGGGATCAAGCCATTGCTTTGACAACTTTAAGCCATAGCGCAGCCAGTGGGCTGTTCCCGCCTTTAACGATGCATCAACTGTTAGTGCCAAGTTCCGTATTCCTGAATGAGCCGTTAGGTTGGTGGTCTCGTCATGAGAATAGAACAGGCGATAATGATCATTAATTTTGCTGTCAATTCTGTTCTTATTGGCCATGTCGTACATGTACTGGCTATAATTCAAATTGATGTTTAAACGATGGTTGGGAGTGATGAAAGATGTGAAATAGAGGCTTGAGAGCAGGTTGTTCCATTGGCTCTCATTGCTGCTGGCACGATAGTCGTCTTCACTAAATTGCATCTCGGTCAACACATCGGCCATGCCAATTGTGCTTTCACTGCGACTGCTCTCGGTGGGCGATTCGTTGTCAGTGTCTTTGCCATAATAGAATACGGCCGACAAACGGTTGCGCTCATTAAATTTGTGAACCAACTTGGCTGTTATGTCATAGTAACGCAGGTTACTAAACGGCTGCAACGCCGACGGCTGATTGTAAAAATGCTTCAATACTGGTTTCGCAATCAAATCAAAATAAGAAAGACGGGCCGCAACATTGAAAGAAGTATGACTTTTCCAAATGGGGCCTTCGACCTGTACTCGGCTCGACAGCGTACCCAGGCTTAACAGGACTTGATAGCGCTCGAAATTCCCATCCTTGGTGCCCACATCAATCACGCTCGATAACCGGGAGCCGTAGCGAGCCGGAAAAGCGCCACGATAGAAGTTGATGCTGCTCACCATGTCGGGATTGATGGCGCTTACATACCCCCTAAGGTGCTCCGCATTGTAGATGGCCGAGCCATCGAGTGTGATATAGTTCTGGTCATAGTCGCCACCACGCACAAAGATTCCCGCACTGCCCTCGGTGCCAGACTGGACTCCTGGCAGTTTTTGAATAGACTTGAGTACATCTGGCTCACCTAGAAATACAGGAACTGACAGAATCTGTTCCTTACTGAGTGCCACAGCGCTCATTTGCGACGAAATCACGCCGAAATTGTTATGACTGCCATACACCACCAAATTCTCTAGATTTACCCCGTGTGACAGGGTGTCGGAGTCGGCCTTTGTTGCTTCTAACGGTGCTGCCGCCAGCGCCCGTGCGCCAATAATGAGCAGCAACAGTATCAGTTTCGTTTTCATAATCAATTATTCGGTGTTGTTTTCCAAACCATCCTCACATAGGAAGAGTTTGCGTCATAACCCTCCAAAGGAGCCGTTGATAGTTGCTTGTCAATAATCATTCGTCCACCTTCATTGCCAAGGTCAAGCGCAAGAATAATGAATATAGAATTGGGAAT
>JAFZSS010000124.1 GCA_017619255.1 Muribaculaceae bacterium | reverse complement strand
TTGATCAGGTGCGCAAACTCATCGCCCAGCAAGGTGACTTGTTGAAAGTGGGGGTGGCTATCACAGGAGACAGCTATGACAACCAGATTCAGTATGAATTTGTCGCATTCAAGGAGATGAACCCCAAGATGATGCAGGAAGCGATCGAGAATGCTCAGCTTACTGCCGAACAGTTCGCCAAGAACTCCCACAGTAAACTCAACAAGATCGTGAGCGCCGACCAGGGCCAGTTCTCCATCGAGAACCGTGACGAGTACACCCCTTGGATTAAGAAGGTGCGCGTCGTCACCACCGTCACTTATTCCCTCAAGAACTGATTTGATTCAATCAACCATCAACAATAAAGCCCGCAACCAAGCGGGCTTTATTGTTGATGATGTCTAGTATCGTAAGGTGTGTCTTGCACCTGATTGCGCCTCACGGGTCAATCATCCCCGTATAGAAGTGGAGAGTCTGGCTCTTGGTATTAAAGTGGTTTTGGTTGGGTGACCACTCGCCGCGCTGTAGGCTGGGAGCCAGTTTTACCGAGCGGGAGCCGTACATGTTGTTGATGCCGTCGATACTGGTCATGAGGCGGCGCAGTTTGCCGTGGTCCTCAGGGTCAAAGACATTGAGTTGGATGCCGCCACCGTGCTGGATGTCAAGCGCCATGACGCCCGCCTTGCGGTAACCGAAGCCATCACGCCAGATAAGGTTGAAGGCATTGAGAGCCTGGCGCACGATGGTCATTGTGTCGTTGGTAGGGGTGTCGAGGGTCAGTTGGCATGAATTGGAATAGAATGGCAGGTCCTCGCGGAAGTGGTCGCCACGCACATAGGTCATGATGCTGCCCGCCACGCCGCCCTCGTTGCGCAATTGTCGCGCCGTACTCTCGGCAAACGAGACAATGGCGTCGGCAATCTCGTCGCGGTCGGTAAGCACTTTGCCAAAGGTGCGTGAAGTCATGATGGTCTTGTGGGCGATGGTCACGGGATTGGCAATCTGGCAGTCATGTCCCATGAGTTCGCGCTGAGTGCGCTCAAGCGTTACCGAGTACAGCGACCGCACCAGTGACGGTGGCATCTTCACAAAATCGGCAGCCGTCTTGATGCCGCGGGCCTGCAATGATGCCGCCAGTCGCCGTCCCACGCCCCACACATCCTCGATGGCGGTGCGCCTGAGGATGACATCGATGGCCTCGGGGCGCACGAGCCAATAAACGCCGTCGGTGATACGCGGGTCTCGCTTGGCGATGTGGTTGGCGACCTTCGCGAGCGTGCGTGACGGTGCGAACCCGATGCTGACCGGGATGCCCACATACTGTTTGACGCGTTTGACCAGTTTGGCCATCTTGCGGTGGCTGGTCTCCACATCCTCATTCCTTAACTTGAAGAATGCCTCATCTACCGAGTATTGCTGCAAGTTATTGACCTCATCGCCCATGAGATGCATCACGCGGTCTGACAGGTCGCGGTAGAGGATGTGACGGGCTGACAGTTGTATGACCTGACGCGGGTCGGTGTATTCCTTGATTTTAAAGGCGGGACAGCCCATAGGGATGCCAGCGGCTTTGGCCTCGTTGCTGCGGGCGATGACACACCCGTCGTTGTTGGACAGCACAACGACCTTTTTCCCGTTGAGCCGAGGGTCAAACACCCGCTCACAGGACACAAAGAAGTTATTGCAGTCAACCAAGCCGTACATTTTTAGATAATAGATAATAGATTAAACAGCGCGAAATTCGTAGTCCCTTATAATGAAGAGAGTTCCAGCCAGCGCATTTCCTTCTCGTCGAGCAAGTCTTTGACCTCTTGGTAGCGGGCAGCCTTGGCGGCCACATCGTCGAGAGTCTCGCCACTGGCAAACAACGCGTCCAGTTCGGCTTTCTCCTTGTTGAGCGCTTCGATATCGGTGTTGAGCTGCTCCAATTCGCGTTGCTCCTTGTAGCTGAGGCGTTTCTGATTGCTGCGGTTGGCCCAAGTGTTCTCCTTTGGCTTGGCGATTTCCTGTTCCTTGGCAAGTTGGGCGGCTTCCTGCTCATGGCGTTGTTTCCATGCGCGGTACTCGCTGTAGTTGCCGGGGAAGTCCTTGACATGGCCATTTCCGGTGAAGACAAAGGTGTGGTCCACCGTGCGATCCATGAAGAAACGGTCATGGCTCACGATGATGACGCACCCGTTGAACTGCGACAGGTATTCCTCGAGGATTTCCAGCGTGGAGATGTCCAGGTCGTTGGTCGGCTCATCGAGGATGAGGAAATTAGGCTTGGTCATCAGCACCATCGCCAGGTACAGCCGGCGCCGCTCGCCGCCGCTCAGTTTGGCAATGTACTTCTGCTGGTCCTGGGGTGTGAACAGGAAGTGGTTGAGCCATGCCATGGCCGTGTAGTGATGCTTCTCGTCAAAGTAGATGTATTCCGCCACATCGCGCACGGCGTCGATCACGCGCTTGCCCTCGTCGAATTGCATCCCTTCTTGACTGTAATGGGCAAATTTCACTGTCTCGCCGATTTCGAAGTAGCCGTTGTCGGGCTTGACGATATCGAGCAGCAGTTTGATGAATGTGGTCTTACCCACGCCGTTGTCACCCACGATGCCCAGTTTCTCGTAACGGGCGAAGGTGTAGTTGAAGTCATCGAGAATGACCTTGTCGCCAAAGCGCTTGCTCACATGGTGGGCTGTGAAAATCTTCTTGCCGATGTAGGCGCTCTTGACATTGAGCTCCACCTCGCCGTCGTCGCGCCGTTGTTGGGCGCGTTCCTGCAGGTCATAGAACGCGTCGATGCGGTATTGCGCCTTGTGGGCACGGGCCTGAGGTTGGCGGCGCATCCAGTCCAGCTCGGTGCGCAGCAGATTGCGGGCGCGTTCAACCTGGGCATTCTGTGCCTCGATGCGCTCGGCACGCTTCTCGAGATAATAGTTGTAGTTGCCGTTGTAGGAGAAGATGCTGTGCTGGTACATCTCCAGGATGCGGTTGCAGATGTTGTCCAGGAAGTAGCGGTCGTGGGTCACCATCAGCAGGGTCACACGGCTGCGTTGCAGGTAGTTCTCCAGCCACTCAATCATGTCGATATCAAGGTGGTTGGTT
>JAFZSS010000015.1 GCA_017619255.1 Muribaculaceae bacterium | reverse complement strand
CTACCGCCGCCAGGACGAGATCGGCACTCCCTTCGCCATCTGCGTGGATTTCGACACCGAGCCCACCGGCACCGTGACCGTGCGTGACCGCGACACCATGCAGCAGGAGCGCGTCGCCATCGCTGACCTGCCCGCCATCCTTGCCCGCGAGTGCAGCCTGAACAATGTCCTCCGCAAACTAATGTAAATCACAAAGACAATGAAGAAGTTTTTCTATACGGTTATCTTGGCTGTCGTGGCCATCACCATGCTCGACTCCTGTCTGGGCAAGAATGTGTATGACGAGTACAAGGATTGGCGAGAGAAGAATGACGAATGGTTCCAGCGTCAGGCATCATCTGGTCAGTATACCCAGATCACTGCGTCGTGGGATCCTTCGGCCAAAGTGTTGATGCGTTGGCACAACGACACGATGCTAACCAAGGACAACCTCAAGCCGCTCATCAGCTCGACCGTTGATGTGAAATATCGTTTGCGCCTGTATGACGACACGGCAGTGGACTCGTCTTACAACCTGACTTCTCCGGCCGATAGTATCTATCGCGCGGTGATCAGTCAGAATGTCGAGGGGTGGATGATTGCGCTCACCCACATGCATGTGGGCGACAGCTGCACGATCATCATCCCTTATCAGCAGGGTTATGGCTCCAGCATGAGGAGTGAGGTGCTCGTGCCCTACAGCTGCCTCATCTTCGACATGAAGCTCGTGGACATCTACAAGTATAAAGCCAACTAATTGGAATTTAGAAACAACAATCCCCTCAAAGCCTGTGCCTTGAGGGGATTGTTGTTTCTAAAGTTTAGGGTTTAGAGTTTAAAGAATTGGGTATCTCTTATCTCAGCGACAGCTGGTAGTTGTAATACTTCTCGTTGCCGGTGATGTCCTCGACGATCTTGATGAACGGGGGCATTTCAACCTCGTCGCCTTCCTTGATGCCTTCAAGCTCCAGGATCTGCATGCCCAGTTTGGGCTCGATGTAGGTGTCGAGCTCGAAGTAGCGGTTTTTCCACACAAAGCACTTGCGCATCTTGCTGATGGGCTTGCGGTTGGGGTCGGCAATCTGCAGCAAGTCCACATACTGCTGGGCAGTGATGCGGCGCTCGGTTTCGATCTGCTTGTCACTACTGACGGTCTTCTTGATGGTCTGGAAATAGACATAACTGCCCTGCCAGCCGCGCTTGCGCACACGCATCTCGGTACCGGGCTCGCTCAGCAGGTAGGTCTGCGTGATCTCGCTCTCGGTAAATTCGGGAATATCGCCCGTGACCTTGACGATATATTTGCGCTCCTGCTCGATGGGGCTAGGAACGCCAAGCACGGTCGAAATCTCGTTCAGCACCTGGCGCAGCTTGTCGTCAAAGTCGGTCTGGTTGCCGATAACCCTCAGGTGGGGATGACCTGTCCAGGCGCTCAGCACCTTGCGGTCGAGTTCGCGCGCCAGCTCCACATCCTCGCTGCGGAATTTGTTGTTCTCGTTGGTGTAGAACTGCTCGGCACCGGCGGCGGCCGTCACCATGTGCAGGATGGCCTCGTAGCGGGCGTCGCGCAGTTTTACGGTGTTGGTGCCCATCTCCTCGGTCAAAGCTTCCCACAACTCGGGCGAGACATAGGCGCTGATGTCCATCGTGCCGCGGTCGCACACGATGAGCACGGGCTTGCTGCACTGGGCGGCCATCTTGGCGAAATGGTCTTCGAGTGCCAGCTGGATGTTAAGCGTCGATTTCTCGGCCTCAAAGAACAGGGCCTTGTTTTGTGTCAGGTAGTTGATGCCGGCGCTGCTGAACATAGTGGGCACCTCGGGAATGGCGAAAACCTGGAAACCCAGGCTGCTGAAGTGCTCAATGATCCTGGCCATAGCCGTCGTCTTGCCGGCGCAAGGGCCGCCGGTCAACACAATCTTAGTGATTTTATTCGTGATCTTATCAGTCATTGTCTTGTTAATGATAATGTCGGTTTCACAAAAGAAAGCCAAAGTTACACACAATCTTCCACCCCCGCAACCTTTTCTCCCTAAAAGATGTGAAAAACCATTCCCCTCAAGTTGCGATAGCTTTCTAAGGCGCTCAGCCTGTCTGAATATGCAAGGATGAACCATGCATAAAGTCTAAAAAAGGATGGGTGCTATGACCTATCGCAACAAAGAAAAACCGCCAGGATTTCCAGCGGTTTTATGTTTATTGTATTTCTTGTTGTTTATTCCGTCAGGCGGCGCTTGACGAAGTCGACGATGAGTTGCGAGGTGCCCTCGATGCCGAGCAGGCTGGAGTCGATGCACAGGTCATAGCTCTCGGCATGGCCCCACAGTTTGTCGGTGTAGAAGTTGTAGTACTCGGCGCGCAGTTTATTAGCCTTGTCGGCGCGTTTCTCGGCGGCCTCGCGGGTGTCGCAGTCGCCTCGCTCGATGATGCGCTTGACGCGGTCATCGATGGGGGCATGCAGGAACACGCTGATGACGGGGCAATAGTCGCGCAGCACATAGTCGGCGGTGCGGCCCACGATAACGCAGGACTTGCGGTCCACCAGGTCTTTCATCACCTGGCACTGTGCATTGTAGATGCTGTCGTCGCTCATCGGGGTCTCGCCCACAAAGGCTGAGCCTGCCATAGCCAGGTTCAGGGGCCACAGGCTAGGGAAGAACTTGGGGGTGCGCTCGTCGGCGGCTTCAAACATCTCGGCGTTGATGCCGCTGGCCTTGGAGGCCTCGAGCAGCAACTGCTTGTCAAAGTAGTTGATGTCCAGCAGCTGAGCCACGCGCTGTCCCACTTCACGGCCGCCGCAGCCAAACTGGCGTCCGATGGCTATCACATAATTCCGGTTGTTTTTTAGGTCCTCGTTCATCGTCTTAATCGTGTTATGGGTTATTCTTCCATCCTTGCGGGAGTGTCAAAAGAGTCGCGGTCCCTGTTCGGGTCGTCGTTGATGATGACTGTGAGCCACTTAAGGGCCTTATCAGGACTCCAACGGGCAATCACATTGGTGGGGTAGCGCGGGGTGGGGAAGTCCACAAACTCAAACTCCTGCACAAACTTCACCTTGCCCTGTTGCTTGAAGGTCTTTTCCAACAATGCCGTGTTTTCCTTACTGGTGAGCACCACGAAGTGGTAACGCCCGCGCTCGATGGTGCCATAGTAGATGGTGGCGTCTTGCTTGCCGCGAGTGACGATGTCGTCGCTGCGGGCTCCAATGGCTATCTCTCCGCTGGTTTTGGGCTCCAACAGCAACACGAAGGTGCGGTTCTGGTAATCCTCTTGGGCAATGGTGTCCATCACCTGACGGATGGCGTCGGTAAAATCCGCATCGGCTTTCTTGTCAAATGATAGGCGTTTCATCTCCACGACATTGGTTTTGTCGGGCAGAGAGTTGCGTTGGGCCGTAGTGAGTTGGCGGGTGACGATGACCTCGTCATCCTTGGCCCACAGGCAGCCAGCGACCAGCACGGCTATTGTCAATGTGATCAACAATCTCTTCATCTCTTTCAACCTGCTAAATTAAGTATTTTTTTAGACAAGCTGACAAAGGTTTCGTTTAATTTGTCGGATTGTTGATAAATTATTAAAAAAATTCCGTCTTTATTTGATTATTATCAGTTTTTTCCTACATTTGCGATTGTGAAACCAACTATTAAACTGACTAAGGATTATGAGAAAGTTATTACTGATTTTAACTGTGGCGCTGATGGCGCCGTTCAGCCTGATGTCACAAGGATGGCCGGCTGATTATGGAGGAGTGGCCCTCCAGGGTTTCTTCTGGGATAGTTTCCGTCCTGCCGACGGACAACAAGGCAAGACGATGGCAACGATGTATGGCGCCGGATGGGGTGAAAATGACCAGTGGTATGTACCTATCACCACTTGGGCTGAGTTGTTGAACCAGAAGGACAACATCGCACCCTTCATCGACCTGTTATGGCTTCCGCAGAGTGGAGCAACGGTTTGTTCCGACCAGAGCGTCTTCACAACTGAGTGGGAGGCGTGGAGAGCAGGTCACAATGGATCGTGGGTGTGCACTCATTATGGTGACACAATCAACAACCCTGATTGCATGGGCTTTGTGCCGGTGTTCTACCTTGACCACGGACGAGGCCAAACCTATGAAGTCAACGGCACGATCTGGGCGCCAAAGAGTTACTTCGGCACTGAGACCGAGCTCATCAACCTCATCAGTGCCTACAAGGCCGCCGGAACAGGAGCCATGGAGGATGTGGTTGCCAATCACAAGGGAGGCCTGAGCACATGGAACGAAGGTGTGCAGTATGCAGCCGACTTTGTTGATGAGATCGATGTCATTGGCCCCACGACAGGTAAAACCTACAGCATTAAGTGGGACTGGGATGAGAACGGCAAGTGTTTGGACATCTGTTGTGATGACGAGAGCGGCATGGGCAGCGGTAATTATGACTGTGGCGGCGATGCCGGCAAGGGACCGTGGGCACGAGATATTGACCACCATAACCCAGCCACACAACAGAAAACGCTCACCTATCTGCGCTACCTCAAGGACGAGTTGGGTTACATAGGCTTCCGTTATGACTATGCGCGAGGCTTCGAGCCCAAGCATTTTGCGTATTATAACACCCAGGTGAGGCCCACCTTCTCGGTGGGTGAGTTCTGGGGCACGGCCGGTGATATCAAAGACTGGATCAAGGGCGTTTATAATGAGGGCGGTTTCCAGAGCGCGGCGTTTGACTTCCCCTTGCAGGAGATGATCAGGCAGGCGTTTAATGACTTGTCGGGCCATAGCTTCCGTTTGCTGAAGAATGACGGTCTTATTTGGGATTACCGATTCAAGCGCTATGCCGTGACTTTTATCGATAACCACGACACCTTTAAGGACCTGCCCACCGATGCCAGCAACAGCAACTACCAGCACCGCGTCAATAACCAGATTGTCGAGGCTAACTGTTTCATCCTGGCGATGCCGGGTACGCCGTGCTTGTTCTATCCTCACTTCATGCACCCAGAGTGGCATGACCTCATCACGCTCTTCATCAAGGCACGCCGCACGGCAGGCATCACTAACGAGAGTACTGCTTGGGTCCCCGAGGATATCGGCTCCTACAGTATTGCTTGGCGCGTGACGGGCGAGAACGGTGAACTGTATCTGCAGTTGGGTGATGAGGCTGTCAATGCGGGAGTTCCTGACGGATTCTCCCAGGTGTGGTGCAACACTCAGGGCACTTGCCGCTTGAGCATCACTGCCTCGCTGGCTGATCAGGTGGACAGCAATGTCAAGCGGGATCTGGTTTATGGCTATCCCGTCATTGACAAGAACAGTGGTAACTACAGTTCAACTGTAAATGTGAATGTGAAGCCTTCGAGTGAGGGCACCGTGCTGGTCTATACGACTGACGGCAGAATGCCCAATGCCTACAGCAAGCAGATTGCCGACACCGCTGGTTTGAACCTTGCCTTCGATAAGACCACAACCCTCAAAGTGGGTGTGCTGGCCAATGGTGAGGTGCGTCCCAACAGCGTCGTGACCCGTGAGTATGTAATGGACAGTGGCGGCAACAATGGCAGAATCATGGTCTATGTCAAGTATGATGGCGGTGACTTGCCTTGGGTTTATGCCTTTGATGATGGTGGAAACAGCCTCACCAGCAACTTCCCCGGCTGGCAATACAACTATGATAACCGCATCATCATCGGTGGCGTGACCTGGCTGCATGCCGCCCTCGATGCCGACAGGATTAATCTGATCTTGAGCTATGGCGGTGACGCGACCAAGACTGCCGACATCAATGGCGTTACCAGTGATGTGTTCTACAGCTTTGCCGACGGCGTGGCCAATGATGTGACTGCGACCTATACCAAGGCGCTTCACAATCCCATTGTTTCAATTGATTTGGCCAGCGGCGAATATGACCATGAGATTTCGCCCCGTCTTACGGCCAGCAACAGCAATGCGGTGATTGTTTACACCGTTGATGGCAGTGAGCCTTCGCCCACCAATGGCCGTCTCATGGCCACCTATGAGGGCACTGTGACATTTGATACCGAAGGCAGCCATATCCTCAGGGCAGGTGTGCTCGTGAACGGCAGTGTCATCAATCAGGTGGCCCGCACCTACTATGTCACTGGCGCTGGCGAGAACAGGGTTAATATCTATGTCGCAGCCGAAAGTGATCTCTATATCTATGCATGGGAAGAGATCGATGGCCAGGATGTCGTGCCTGTGGCTTGGCCCGGCACACAATTGACGGAAAAGAACGCTCAGGGCTGGTATCATTACGCGCAAGATGTCTCAGGGTCACTCAACATCATTCTGCACAACAATTATGGTGCACAGACCCAGGACATCAGGGGACTTGCTCCTGGCGACCACTACTTCAATTACGATGGCGGTATGGGTTACAGCACTGTTGAAGTCGAGGATTCGCCTGCATTACCGTCGAGTGCCACGGGCATGGGTGATGATGTGTTCTACTGCTATTTCGAGAACACGGCCTACTATGCTGATCCCTGTGCCTGGATTACTAATCAGACGACAATCTATACTGGTGGCAGCTGGCCTGGCGAGGTGCTTGCGTCGCCCGTCGGTGTGGCTCCGAACGGAAACCTCATCTACCGGTGGGTTTACAATGGAAATGTTACCACGATGCCGTCTAAGGTGATCTTCAGCGACAATGGCAACCAGGCAACCCAGACTTCAGACTTTGACTTCGTCAACGGTGGTTACTATACTGCTGCTGGACTGGTGGGCGTCGTCAACGGCAATGTGATGTCGCTTGCCGATATCATCAGCAAGGGCGAAGTGGGCAAGGAATATGTTGTTGCCAATGACCTGTCGGGCATTTGGCTGAATGACCAGAACCAGTGGCTGTGGGTGAAGGACGATAATGGTGATTCCATCAATCCCAGTTACAATACGAACTCGTTGCCTCAGCCCAGTTCAACACTTGATGTGGAGTATGACCAGAGCAATTGGGCACAGCTCATATTCAGAGAGCCCGTAACCAATGATGATGAGGCCCAGGCACTCAAGAACAGTGTCTTGCTGGGACAGACCGTGATCGGTAAACTCACCGACCGCCAAAATCCGACGATTGAATTGAGTGTAACCCCCATCAGCACGATGGCCGAAGCTTACACGCCAAATACCTTCATGCCTGCTAATTTCGTTGAGCAGGGTGAGTATTTCATGGTGCAGCCCAAGTCCCAGGAGTATGTTAATGTCAAGTTGGCCGTCTGCCGTGAACAGATCAATGATACGACCTTTGTGATGGCTATTCCCAAGAGTCAAGGCGACCTCAACAGCGAGAACTTGTCTGGCGCATTTTTCGCAACGGTCAAGCAGGGTTATTGGGAGGATATGTCTTCCTTCAATTCTGAGAGCTCAATCAAGGAGAACTACAAGTACGAGCTGACTGGCATTGTCAAGGCGCTTGACGGCAGCCTCAATATGCGAGCCGGCTTCAGCCCCGATGATGCAGAGCATTCGCCCGTTAGCGACAAGTGGGAGCTTTACCTCATCAGCGTGAACGAGGCTGTTGCTCCGTACCGACTTGGTGATGTGAATGATGACGGTTATGTGGATATTACCGATGCGACCACTCTGATTAATTACCTGCTCTCAAGCGATCCGACTGGTGTCAACTTGATTGCTGCTGACATGAACGAGGATGGCTTGGTGGATATTACCGACGCGACAACACTGATTAACTATCTGTTGAACAATTAATCTATCCATTGATTAGGTCCTGATATCAAGACGGGCGGCTCAAAACGGGTCGCCCGTCTTTCGGATTATAGAGTGATTCCTGGTCATGCCACATTATAAATAAATATAGTGGGTATTGTCCAAAAAACAATGGTTAGAGGTTGCTTGATTGAGTTTTTTTGTATTTTTGTGCTTTGAATCAATAAAACATGTCAACGATGAAGAAAATGTTCTACTTGATGGTTCTGCTCTTGGTGGCGTGTGCACCTCAGCAAGCCACACAGCAAGAAGCCCAGGCAGCGACCATCTCAAAGATGCGCTTCCATTGCGATAGTGATACAACGGTGATTAATCAGTTGCTAGCAAAAGGCCTTGAGAGTGGCTTGACTGATGCCAATGCCCTGGTCGAGTTCTACGCCCGTCAATTACTGGGCACTCCCTATGTGGCCCACACCCTCGAGGGTGATGAAGAACTGCTCACCATCAACATTCATGAGTTGGACTGCTTGACTTTTATTGAGACGCTCTATGCCTTGACTCGTGCGACAATGGCGCACCGAAACTCATGGCGTGACTTTGCCGCCAACATTGAGAACATCCGTTACCGTGGCGGTGAGATGGGTGACTACTCCAGTCGGTTGCATTATATCAGCGAGTGGATCATTGATAACCATTTGCGTGGCAACCTGGTTGAAGTCACCCCCGACCTGCCCCATGTTGACTATATGGTAAAGAACATTGATTACATGACGCACCACACCGATAGCTACCGCCAACTCAAGAACGACACGGCAATGGTCGAGAAGATCAAGCGCTACGAGTTGCGCAACCACCGTTTCCCTTACCTGAAGCGCTCGTGGCTCAACGACAAGGAAGTAAAAGCTGCCTTGCGCTCGGGTGACTTCATCACATTGGTCACCAAGATAGAGGGACTGGATGTGTCACACAATGGTATCATTATTGTTGACGACAAGGGAGACCCCTATCTGCTTGATGCCTCGATGTCGGGAGGCAAGGTGATGCTCGAGAGCAAGCCCCTGTTCAAATTCCTTGAGCGTTCCAAAACCAATATCGGGGTGAGAGTTTTCCGCATCATGCCGTAACATCCTACTGCTTTCGGGAAAAACTCTAGTTTTTTTCAAAGAATGAATAAGATTTTTCTTGGTTTCAACTATCTGTAATACAGGTGGTTGAAACTTTTTTCTATGCGATTGTTAATAACTTCGATGAAAAAAAGTTGCTGAAAAATTTGTCAGTTTCAAAAATGGCAGTACCTTTGCACCGCTTTTCGCCACTGGTGTGGCGTCAAACAATAGCTCTTTGACATGTTTGCAGCAACGAGTAGTACAAGAGAACAAGGGACAATGTAATAGTTGTTCCCGTCGATTCCAAATCGTTTAAAACGATGTACAACAGGCAGTAAGAT
>JAFZSS010000123.1 GCA_017619255.1 Muribaculaceae bacterium | reverse complement strand
GCCATGACGGCAGCGGCATTTATCCTTACCATCATCGGGCTCTCTCTATCATCAAGAAAGGTGAGGGGAGGCATCGGCTTGAACATCGGTTTGGGCCTGCTGCTCAGTTTCTCTTATATCCTGTTCATGACCGTGACATCGACATTTGCGGTCTCAGGTTACACAAGTCCGCGTGTGGCGATGTGGATTCCTAATTTCGTCTATATCATCATCGCGGCTGTCCTGTATTATCGCGCTTCCCGCTGATAGTTTTCAGGTAAACCAACTTATTAGATGCTTGTTTTCATCGTTTTTGTGTTTTAAGCGAATTGTCTAAAAAAAAAAAACACAGAGATTGATGATGTTTTTCCCAATAATTCTTATCTTTGCAGTCTGAATATAAACCCAAAATAAAAGATATATGAAGAAGATTTTTGTGATGTTGTTTTTGAGCCTTGTGGCTGGCGTGGGTATCGCTCAGGCACAGCTCCCTGTCGTGACCTTGAAGAGTATTGATGGGTCCGCGGTGAAATGTGACACATTGAACAATGGTGGCAAGCCGTTCATCATTGATTTCTTTGCCACATGGTGCAAGCCTTGCAACCGTGAGCTCTCGGCTATTGCCGAGGTTTATGACGAGTGGCAGGAGGAAACCGGGGTCAAGATTTATGCCGTGAGCATTGATCAGGCTCAGAACATCAACAAGGTGAAACCTCTTGTGGACCAGAACGAATGGGAGTATGAGGTGTTGCTTGATCCAAACAGTGAGTTGCTTAAAGCTTTGGGTGGTCAGATGATACCCTTTGTCGTCGTGGTTGACGGCAACGGCAATGTCGTGTCAAAACACAGCGGCTACACTGATGGGGCCGAGAATGAACTCTTGGAAGAGGTTCGCAAACTTCTGGCTGAATAATCCCGATCAAGCATGACCAATTCATTGAAACGGTTACTGTTGTTCCCATCGCTTTTAATGATGGCTCTAACCGTCGCCGCTCAAGTGACGGTTTCAGGCAGCATACAAAGTGATATTCTCTTTCCGCAAGACGACGAGAAAATCGGCACCGAGCACACCGATGACAAGGTGTTGACCAACACCTATGTGGACTTGAAACTGGGCAGCAAGTATGTCGAGGCAGGAACGCGCTTTGAGTTCCTGGAGCATCCGTTGCCGGGATATGAACCTGATTTTAAGGGTTGGGGATTACCTCATTTCTATGTGAAAGGGCATTACAAGAATGTGGAGCTCACGGCAGGTGACTATTACGAGCAGTTTGGCTCGGGCTTTGTGTTGCGCACCTATGAGGAACGATCGCTGGGTATTGACAACGCCCTGCGTGGCGGCCGCATCGTCTATAAGCCCGTTAACGGTGTGACCTTAAAGGCATTGAGCGGAAAACAAAGACGCTACTGGCACCATAATTCCGCACTGGTGAGCGGTGTGGATATGGAAATAGGCTTGGAACAGTTCATCAAGTCGCTGGAGACCCGCGACACACACATCACACTGGGTGGTTCTTGGGTCAATAAACACGAGAAGGCAGAAGATGACGCCATTTTTGTGGACGCGACACACCGCTTGAATCTCCCCGAGTATGTCAATGCATGGGATGCCCGCGTGAACCTTACCCACGGGGGCTTCAGCGTCCTGGCCGAATATGCCCACAAGTCTCAGGATCCCTCCTTTGACAACGGCTACCACTATGGCAATGGCAATGTGGCGATGCTCAGCGCCTCCTATTCACAGAAGGGCATGAGCATTCTGTTGCAGGCTAAGCGTAGCGAGGGCATGTCATTTCGCAGCCGCCGCAGCATGAACGGCACCTCGAGCTTTATCAATCATCTGCCGGCCTTCACCCATGATCAGACTTATGCGTTGGCGGCACAGTACCCCTATGCCACCAATTTTAATGGAGAGTGGGCTTTTCAGGGAGAGTTCGGATACTCGTTTAAGAAAGGCACTCCCTTGGGCGGCAAGTACGGCACTAAGTTGAAGTTTAATGTTTCTCATGTCCGGGGCCTTGGCAATGACGGATTGAAGAATCCTCTTGTCGAAAACCGTATCATGGGCAGCGACGGCTACAAGTCACCTTTCTTCAAGATGGGTGATGAAACCTATTATCAGGATATCGATGTGCAGTTCGAAAAACGCTTCACGCGTGATTTTCAACTGTTATTGATGTATATGAATGAGCGTTATAACATGACCGTCATCGAAGGTCATGGCGGTATGATCACAAGCAACATCCTGATAGCCGACGGCAAGTATAAATTCTCGCCAAAACTAACCCTTCGTTGTGAGTTACAGTATCAGTTCTGTGAAGGTGATGACGGCGATTGGGCCTTTGGCTTGGCAGAACTGTCTTGGGCTCCTCATTGGATGTTTACCGTGAGCGATATGTGGAACTGTGGCGAGACCAAGGTTCACTATTACCAAGCTTTGGTTACTTATAATCTCAAGTCACACCGTATCCAAGCTGGTTATGGCCGTACTTGTGCTGGTTTCAACTGTTCGGGTGGCGTGTGCCGTTGGGTACCTGCAACAAAAGGTTTCACTTTATCCTATAATTACAGCTTCTAAAACTTCAGATGAAAAAGTTTTTCTATACCATATTAGCGTTAGCGGCTGTGCTTCTCTCGGCATGTGATGATGTGCCGTTGGAAGAGCGTTTGACTTATGTTGAGCCGCCTGAAGTGGGACGCGCCGTGCTCATTGAGGATTACACGGGACAGTATTGTGTGAACTGCCCCCGTGCCACCGATGAGATTGAACGGCTGATAGAGCAATACGGTGATTCTGTGGTCATTGCTGTGGCTATTCACTCTGGCCCCTTCTCCAAGCAGAAAGGCGTGCCCTCCCCGCTATATACCGAGGTGGGCGACATGTATTTCAACAGGTGGAACCTCTCGGGACAACCTGTGGGCCTGGTGGACAGGCTGTATGGCTCCATGCCGTTCAGTTACACGGATTGGGGCGCTGGCGTGAACTATGAAATCGCTTTCAAGGCCCCTGTGTCATTCATGATAGATTCTGAATATGATGGCGAGACACGACGGGCTTCGATACATGTTCAGACCATCGGTTTGGATTCAACACAGGTTAGCGGTAAGTTACAGGTATGGCTTACCGAGGACAGCATCGACAACTTCCAGTATATGCCTGACGGCTCCGTTGCCGATCACTATAACCACATGCATGTCTTCCGTGCCAGTGTGAATGATCCATGGGGTGATGACATCGGCGTGAATCACGGACAAGTGGTCGGCAAGGACTATGCCATCACGCTGGATCCCGCATGGGTGCCCGAGCATTGCTCAGTTGTTACCTTCCTCTACGATGACAATGGCGTGCGGCAGGTGACAAAAAAGAAATTGACTGAATAACCCTAATTCATCACCGAAATATGAGAAAGATTTTTACGCTTTTATTTTTCTGCGTGGCAACACTGACAATGTCACTGCAGGCACAGGAAATCGACAATAGTTTCGTCTTTATGGATGTCGATGGGAATGTTTTCCCTGACGGAGCGACTATCGTCCGCAATGAGGTAGGACTGTTTGGAGAGAATGAGGTCATCAATTCAGGTGTTTATGTCAAGAACATGGTCGGCTCAACCGATTTCCTTAAAGTGAACTATGTGATTGGTCGCATCGACAACGGTTCCTATCAGATCTGTTTCCCCATGAACTGTAATTATCAGTACGAAGCAGGATCTTACGAGACTGGAATTGGCCAGCTTATGGGCGAAGTGCAGGATATCATGAGCGAATGGTTCCCTGAAGAAGATGGAGAGTGTATTGTCACGCTGTCCATTAAACTGTATGAGAAGCAGGCTGGTTTCCCGCCAACATATGAGTACAAGGCTGATGGTCCGTCGATTACCCTTCGGTTTGTTAAGGGTGACATTGGACCGGAACCCGGTATACCCGGCGATGTGAACGGTGACGGCGAGGTGAACATTGCTGATGTCAATGCAGTCATCGACATGATTTTATCTCAAAACATTAGCCCGTCGGGCGATGTGAATGGTGACGGTGAGGTGAATATCGCCGATGTCAATGCCGTTATCGATAAGATTCTCAATTAATTGAAAACAATTAACCAAATAATATTTACTATCGAATGAAGAAATCTTTACTTTTATTGCTCGCCGCGCTAATGCTCCCTATCACTGTTGGAGCGCAGCCGGTCCAGAAGATTATGGGTCATTACGAGAATGACAGTATCAATGCCGAGGGTGCCACGGTGACCAATTCGGGTACCCGTTCCATTGCTATCATTCTTGAGCCCGATGAGTTGGAGATTTATCAGGGCGGCACAATCACTGCCATCCGTGTCGGTCTCTCCGAAGCGACTCTCATCTCCAAAGTCTTTGTCATTCCTGTGACAGCCAATGACACTTATGGTGAACGCACTGAGTGGGATTGTGAAATGAACGCTGCCGGATGGAATGTGTTTGATTTGCCCACACCTTATGACATCAATCTCGGGGAAGACGAGAAATTATTGGTTGGTTTCTATTACCAGCAGGCGACAGGCATCAACCCGTTATCATTTGTGAAGGTGGGCAAAGCCTATGATACATATACTTATGCAAAAACAGGTGCACACTATAAGTGGAAAGCTATGAACACCACTGACAGGGGTAACTTGAGCCTGCAATGTGTTGTGGAGAAGGACAGCTATCCTGATTACCGTATTACGGCTAGCAATTTGCGCACTGTTTCCAAGATTCAAGAAGGTGAGATGCTCCCCTTTGTTTTGGATGTCCACAACGGCGGCATCAAGCAGATTGATGCTGGTGGGCTTTCATTGGATGTCTTGATTGATGGCAATCTGGTGGCAAATATTACCAATGAGAATCCCTTTATCAATGGCTATTGCACTGTCGAGGATGAAATTCCTACCGCTGGACTCAACTCTGGCCAGCACACTCTTGCTGTTATCTTGCAGGCCGTTGATGGCGTTGCGCTCGAGACTCCGATTGAGCAAGAGGTTGAGTTTGTTTCATATAAGGATAGTTATCCCCGTCAGAAGCATTTGGTGGAACAGCTCACTTCGACCTATTGCACCTATTGCCCGCTTGGTAACTCCATGCTCAGCATCCTCACGTCACAGCGCGATGATATCATTTGGGTAGGCATCCATGGCAATTTGGGCTCGGGTGTTGATCCTTTCCGCTCAAATCAGGCCGACTCCATCATGTACTACATGACTGGTGGATCAATCAGTTACCCTTCTGGTGCTTTTGACCGTACAACCGGATGGGACGATGAAGTGAATATCGTCAATGACCTTGGGTACTACGAGCAGTACCATCAGATGATGGCCGATTATCTGGGAGATTTCTTTGACTACATCTCTGATACGAATCCGACTTTTGCTGAGATTAAGGCCGATTGTTCGTTTAATGAGGATACCCGCATGGCAACTGTATCGGTACATGGCAAACTGTCACCTGACTTTGACCTGATGATGGGTGAGGATGCAAAACTCACAGTTTATCTGACAGAGGACGGTTTGGTGGCACCTCAGTTGAATGCTGGTACATGGGTGAACAATTATGTGCACAACGGCGTGTTCCGTAAGGCCCTGGGCTCGATCATGGGCGATTCGCTGAATCGCTATGGTGGACAATACAAGAATGTGTACAGGTTCCAAGTGCCCAATGGTTGGGATTGGAACAAGTTGAATGTCGTGGCCTTCATCAGCCGTCCGATGAGCAATTTTGTCAATGGCTTTACCGATATGGCAGTGAATAATGCCGATGTGTTCAAGTTCGCTATCAGCAACGGTGTAGAGGAGATTGAGATTGATCCTAATGCCGTTCCTGTTGAATACTACGATATCACCGGACGCCAGTATGAGTCCTTGCAGCCGGGCATCAACATCGTGAAGATGAGCGACGGCACGACGAGGAAAATGCTCGTGAAGTGATTTAGAATTGAATAGTTGCAGTCAACCCATAAGCCCGGTCACCAAAAGTGGTCGGGCTTATTGTTATGTCAATGTCCTTGACAAACGGACGGGTAAAGATAAAGGCGCTGCCGGCACCAATGGCGGCGCCACCCAGCACATCCCACCAGTCATGGCGGTCAGTGTGTACGCGACCCCAAGCCACAAAACTAGATACCGCATAGGCGGGAACGCCCCATTTCCAGCCGTAGCGTTTCATCAGGAAGGTCGAGCCATTAAAGGCTACTGCGGTGTGTGTGCTTGGGAACGCATGGTGTCCGGTGCCGTCAGGTCGGTCTTTGCGTATGCATAGCTCCAATCCGTAGTTAATAGCAAGACAGGTGGCTGTACTCAGTCCCAACTGTTTGAGGCCCTCGGTATCATGTTTGGCAAGTGCAACGCCCAGAGCGGTAGCATCGGGTACCAAACAGAGGACATCGGTGGTGTGCCTGAGGGCGTCATCATCAGCATGGGCAACCAGGCAACTGATGGCAAGCAGTATCGTCAAAACTCGTTTCATCATAAGCTAAAAAACTAAGGACTAGGGACTAAGGACTAGAAACTAATGATACAGCTTGCGCAGCAAGTCGCTGCGGTGGATGCGTTTCAAGGCCGCGGTGATGGCGGCGCGGTTCTTGCGGTCATACCAGAAGAAGAACAACCGCTGCGCCTGCTTTTCCATTGGCGTCTTGGCGCAATAGACAGGCTTGAGCGTGTAGGGATGCAGTCCCGTGAAAAAGGTCTCGGTAGAAATCGTCATGGGAGTGGGCGTGAAGTCCTGCACTTGCTCCAGGCGGAAGTCCAACTCCTTGGTGATGGCGGCAAGTTCAGCCATGTCGGCCTCATGGCAACCGGGGTGTGACGAGATGAAATAAGGGATAAGTTGCTGCCGCAGGTCGTATCTCTTGTTCACCCTGTCAAACAGTGCCTTAAAGCGCTTGAACAGTTCAAATGAGGGTTTGCGCATGAGCATCAGTACCTCATCGCTGGTATGCTCTGGCGCTACTTTCAATCTGCCTGATACATGGAAGCGGATGAGTTCCTCATTATACTGTGCGTTGACTTTGTCCACGCGTGGGTCACCCGTGCGATGCATTGACAGGTCGTAGCGCACGCCACTGCCGATAAAGGATTTCTTCACTTCAGGCTGGGCGTCTACAGCATGGTAGATATCGAGCAATTGACTGTGGTCGGTGTTGAGATTGCCGCATGGCTGGGGATGCAGGCATGAGGGGCGCTGACAACGCTGGCACCGTTCCAGGTCCTTGCCGCGCATGCCGTACATGTTGGCGCTAGGGCCGCCCAGGTCACTGATGTAACCCTTGAAGTCCTCCATCTGCGTCACCTGTTTGACTTCGCGCAGGATCGACTCCTTGCTGCGTGAGGCAATGAATTTGCCTTGGTGGGCACTGATGGTGCAGAAAGCACAACCGCCGAAGCAGCCGCGATGCATACACACCGAGTGTCGTATCATTTCATAGGCGGGAATGCGTTTGCCTTGATAACGGGGGTGGGGCAGGCGCGTATAGGGCAAGTCAAACGAGGCGTCAATCTGCTCGGTGGTCATTGGCGGGTTGGTGCGGTTCACTTTCACAGCGATATCACCTGTGGCTTGCCACACATTGTGACCGTTCCACAGGTTGCTCTCGATTTCAATGACTTTGAAGTTCTCGGCTTGTGCCTTCATCGATTTCTTGCACTCCTCAAAGGGATGCAAGACCACATCGGTCTCGGTGTTTGACAAGGGCAGCTCACTCAATGGACGGCGCACGACCGTCTGGGGGATGTCGGTCAGTTCCTCGATGCGTTTCCCGTTGGCAAGGGCATCGGCGATAGCGATATTAGGCAGTTCGCCCATGCCATAGACCAGCATGTCGGCTGGGCTGTCCACAAGGATGGAAGGGCGCAGCCTGTCTTGCCAGTAGTCATAGTGCGCCAGTCGCCGCAGAGATACCTCAATGCCACCTGCTACTACAGGCACATCGGGAAATAGGCGTTTCAGGATTTCACTATAGACGATAGTGGGGTAGTCGGGTCGTGCTCCCGCGCGGCCATCAGCGGTGTAGGCGTCATCGCTGCGTTTGCGGCGGGCGGCGGTGTAGTGGTTCACCATCGAGTCCATCGCTCCGGCCGACACGCCGAAGAACAGCCGCGGTCGACCCAGTTTCTTGAAGTCGCGCAGGTCATCGCGCCAGTTGGGCTGAGGCACAATGGCAACTTTGTAACCATGGGCTTCCAGCACACGCCCGATGACGGCGGTACCCATCGACGGGTGGTCGATGTAGGCATCGCCAGTGAACAAGATGACATCGGCCTGCTCCCAACCCAGGTGATCCATCTCCTTGCGGGTCGTGGGTAGCCATTGCCCCTTGATGCGATGGTCACCGTCGTTGTTCGGCTTTTTATGTGCTGAATGTTGCCCCATCCCCTAATCTATTCTCTATTCTCTATTCTCTAATAACTCCTCTAGTTTCAGGATTTCGTCGCGGTACTGGGCGGCTTCGAGGAAGTCCATACGCTTGGCGGCATCAATCATCAGTGTCTTGAGGCGGTCGATTGCAGCCTGCATGTCTTTACCGCTCATGTAGGCGACAATGGGATCGGCAGCCACGCCGGCACTATTGTCAAACTCCTCGGTATAGCGCATGTCGGACGGCGTGGGCGGCATGATGTCTTGGTTATGGCGGCTCGGTGCGCTTGGGTGATGCATATCGGTATCCTGACCGATAATCGCCGTGCGTGCTTTGATGATGGCTGTGGGAGTGATATTGTGCTCCTCGTTGTACTTCAGTTGTAGACTGCGGCGGCGTTCAGTTTCATCGATGGTCTGCCGCATAGAATCAGTAATGTTGTCGGCATACATGATAACCATGCCGTTCAGGTTGCGTGCGGCACGGCCTGCCGTCTGGGTCAGTGAACGACGACTGCGCAGGAATCCCTCCTTGTCGGCATCAAGGATGGCGACAAGCGACACCTCGGGCAGGTCAAGGCCCTCGCGCAGCAGGTTCACACCTACGAGCACATCGATGGCTCCGGCACGCAGGTTGTCGATGATTTCGATGCGCTCCAGCGTCTCGACATCACTGTGCATATAGGCCGTGCGGATGTCGAGCCGTTTCAGGTAGTCGCTCAACTCTTCGGCCATTCGCTTGGTCAGCGTGGTGACAAGGGTGCGTTCGCCACGCTCGATGCGCAGTTGTATCTCCTCCACCAGGTCATCGACTTGACCGTGTGACGGGCGCACGATGATTTGCGGGTCAAGCAGGCCTGTCGGGCGTATCAGCTGTTCGGTGATAATGCCCTCGCTCTTGTTCAGCTCGTAGTCAGCTGGCGTGGCGCTTACATAAATGGTCTGGTGCGTCAAGTCCTCAAACTCTTCAAATCGCAGAGGACGGTTGTCCAGCGCTGCCTCGAGCCGGAAACCAGAATGTACCAGGTTGGTCTTGCGGGACTGGTCGCCGCCGTACATGGCGCGTATCTGAGGCACTGTCACATGGCTCTCATCGATGATGGTGAGAAAGTCGTCGGGGAAGTAGTCAAGCAGACAAAACGGTCTCATGCCGGGCCTGCGCCCATCGAAATACCTTGAGTAGTTCTCTATGCCCGAACAGTAGCCCACCTCGCGCATCATCTCCATGTCATAGGTGACGCGCTCGTTCAGACGCTTGGCCTCGGCGAAGCGGTTCTCGCGAGCAAAGGCTGCCACCTGATTCTCGCGGTCCAGGTCTATCTGGCCCATGGCGGCACGCATGCGCTCCTTGGTGGTAACAAAGATGTTGGCGGGAAAAATCTTGAAGCCCTCGACATCCTCGGTAGGCATCTGTGTGTCGCTGTCCAGAATCTGGATGCGTTCGATCTCGTTGCCCCAGAAGATGACGCGCAGCATGATATCCTCATCACTAAGGAACACATCGACTGTATCGCCCTTGACGCGGAATGTGCCCATTCTCAACTCGGTGTCGCTGCGGGAGTACAACGCATCAACCAGATGGTGCAGCAGTTCGTCGCGGCCGATCAGCTGACCCACCTTCAGCTCAATGGCATTGGCCGTGATATCTTCGGGGTTGCCCATGCCGTAGAGGCATGACACACTCGACACCACCACAATGTCACGGCGGCCTGACAGCAACGCTGTCACCGTTGAAAGACGCAGCCGCTCAATCTCGTCATTGATGGCCAGATCTTTCTCGATGTACTTATCGGTTGAAGGAATATAAGCCTCAGGCTGGTAGTAGTCATAGTAGGACACGAAGTAGTGCACCGCGTTCTCGGGGAAGAAACTCTTGAACTCCGCGTACAACTGTGCTGCCAGTGTCTTGTTGTGCGACAAGACCAGTGTCGGGCGTCCCGTGCGGGCAATGACATTCGCCATTGTGAATGTCTTGCCCGACCCCGTCACGCCAAGCAGCGTCTGGAAGGGGACCCCGTCATTCACGCCACTGGCCAGTTCAGCAATTGCCTGCGGCTGGTCACCTGTGGGCTCATAATCACTATGCAGTCTGTACTCCATGTCACAACCTGTTCTTTCAACTACACTACCAGTGGTCGGTGTGTAGTTGAGTATAGCAAGCTATTGGCTCGTTTTATGCTCAGAATTGCCTTGCGGCAGCGAGCATAACCTCGCTTAGGGTGGGGTGGCCGTGGATGCTGTGGGCCAGCAGGTCAACCGTGGCGCCTGCATTCATAGCGGTAACCACTTCCTGGATGAGGTCGGCAGCATGAGCGCCGCAGATGTGGCAACCCACAATTTGGCGCGTTGTGTTATCGACAATCATCTTCAGCAGGCCATCGGTCTCGTTCATGGCCACGGCCTTGCCGTTGCTGCGGAAGAACGATTTCTTGACGGTAACATCAAGACCTTTTTCGGCGCACTGCTCCTCGGTAAGGCCCACCATGGCTAACTCGGGCACGGTGAACACGGCGCTAGGCACGATGTCGAGTTTGATGTCGTCGGCTTTACCAAGGATGGCGTTCAGGGCGCGCTGTCCTTGTGCGCTGGCGGCATGGGCGAGCATCATGCGACCATTCACATCACCGATGGCGTAGACGCCCTTGATGTTGGTCATCATGTTGTCGTCCACCTCGATGCCGCGACGGCCAACGGTGATGCCCACAGCGTCAAGATCCTGGGGCAATACGGGCTGGCGACCAACAGACATTAGCACCTTCTCGCAGGTCACGCTCTGGGGCTTACCCTTGAGTTCATAGGTCACGGTCAAGCCGTCCTCGCCTTGGTTGATGCCGTTCACGGCGGCGCTGGTGATAATCTTGATACCGCGCTTGCTAAGAACGGTTTTCAAGCGCTTTGCTACATCCTTGTCAAACGGCGGCAGGATTTCTTTGCAGTACTCGATGACAGTCACATCTACACCAAATGTGTTGAACACGGCGGCAAACTCCATGCCGATGACACCGCCACCCACTATGCACAGGCTCTTGGGCAGCGTTTCCATCGCCAGGATGTCATCGCTGGTCATTGCCAGGTCGGCGCCCTCAATGGGCAGGCCGCGCGGTGCTGAACCGGTGGCAATGATGATGTTCTTGGCACTGTACTCCTCACCGTTCACGACAACGGTGTTGGCGTCCTTGAGGCTAGCTTCACCCTTGATGGCAGTGATGCCGGGAGAACCCATCAGCATCTCCACGCCCTCGCGCAACTGCTTGACAACAGCTTCTTTACGCTCAAATACAGGTGCATAGTCAAATGCCATTTCACCAGTCTTAACACCCCATACTTCGGACTCGCGCATGAGGTTGATGACCTCGGCGTTGCGGCACAGGGCTTTGGTGGGGATGCAACCGCGGTTCAGACAGGTGCCGCCCATCTGGTCTCGCTCAACGATGGCTACGCTAAGGCCATGTGCAGCAGCGTCGGCAGCGGTTTCATAGCCGCCAGGACCGGCTCCAATGATAATAATGTCAAACATAGTATTGTTTTTGTTTTATGAAAAACTGTCCCGCAGTGATTGTGGTTCTGCGGGACAGCAGATGTTAAAAACGAATGATTTACTCGCTATCGGCAACAAGCTCGCGCCAGGTCACAATGGGATGCAAGG
>JAFZSS010000122.1 GCA_017619255.1 Muribaculaceae bacterium | reverse complement strand
CGGCAAGATGGATGTTGCCATCATCGAGGCTCAGCGCATTACCGACGATGGTGACATCGTGCTCGGTCCTGGTGTGGGTAGTGCCCCCACCTGGCTTAAAGTGGCCGACAAGGTGATTATTGAGATCAATGACCAATTGCCCGAGTCGCTCTATGGTCTGCATGACATCTACATTCCTGCCGACCCCCCAGCACGCCGTGAGATTCCCATCTACAAAGCAAGTGACCGCGCCGGCTCGCCCTATGCCCATGTCGATCCCAAGAAAGTGCTCTGCGTGGTAAAGTGCTCGGCCCCGATTGGCAAGGAATCGCCCTTCACACCCGTTGATGATGTGACTCGCAAGATTGGCGAGAATGTGTGTGACTTCCTCGTGAACGAGATGAAGCAGGGCCGCATTCCCAAGTCGTTCCTCCCCATTCAGAGCGGTGTGGGCAATATTGCTAACGCCGTGCTCGACGCACTCGAGAACAGTCACGAGATCCCTCCCTTTGAGATGTACACCGAGGTGGTGCAGGACAGCGTGCTCAAACTGCTCGAGAGCGGACACTGCAAGTTCGCCAGCACCTGCTCGCTCACTTTCTCGGGCAGCGCCATGGCCGAGTTCTTCTCCAAGCCCGAACTCCACGACAAGGTGGTGATGCGCCCGTGCGAGATTTCGAACAACCCCGAGGTGGTGCGCCGCATAGGCGTGATCTCGATGAATACCGCTATTGAGTGCGATATCTACGGCAACATCAACTCCAGCCATGTGAGTGGCACTAGGCTGATGAATGGCATTGGCGGCAGCGGCGACTTCACTCGCAACGCCTACACCAGCATCTTCCTGTGTCCCTCAATCAAGAAGGACGATTGCATCAGCACCATTGTGCCCCTGGTGACCCATGTGGACCACACCGTGCACTCGGTGGATGTGATTGTTACCGACCAGGGCGTGGCCGACTTGCGCTTCAAGGACCCCATCCAGTGCGCTCACGAGATTATCGAGAATGTTGCACACCCCGTCTATCGTCCGCTGCTGCGTGAATACTTGAAGATAGCCAAGGGTGGACACATCCTGCAGGATCCCGACATTGCACTCGCATTCCACAGCGCGCTTGCCAAGGAAGGCGATATGCGCAAGGCCGACTTTACGAAGAAATAATCTGAAATCGTTAGGAATTAACGAGATTTCAACCACTTACAAATGCCAGAACCCTTGCTGATTCTGGCATTTTTTGTTTCTAGTAGGGGTATTTGGTGGAGAATCAATTGAGTAAAATCTATATTTAACATAGTATATTTAGTGTAAAAATTTAATATTTGTTTCGTATACTCAATTTATTGTAGTAATTTTGTTGGATTACAAACGCGCACGAGGTGCGGTAAATTGAGAAAAAATGCAAAAAGACGGACATTTGCGATGGTTGTTTGCGCTAGTGGCAATTGTTGCCTTGAGCTGCATGGATGTGTTTACACACGCCCGAGAACCCCATTTTCCACATTTCAGGGAACAGAACGACACGACCAATATAACCGATTCGACTGACACAATCGTGCCAATAGACACAACCGACACAATCTTACCTCCCGATACGATTCCAACGGACACTATTCCGACCGATACTATTCCGACGGACACTATTCCGACAGATACTATTCCCACCGATACTATTCCGACGGACACCATTGTTCCTCCCATCCCAGTTGATGTGGTTATTGATTCATTGCTGGTGTATATCCCCGACAGTACCCAGTTCATGATTCCGGTCACTGTCAAGGTAATCAGTCATGAAGATAGAACCGCGCAGTTAGGTGATGGTTGTGAGGCGTCCATTGATAGTGCGACAATCGGGTGGCTACTGCTGCCGAGTCGCGTGTATATCGACAGCGTAGAATATGCCGTGACAGGCATAGGCGCGAATGCTTTTAGAGACTGTCCTGGTATAGAGAAGATTGATATTCCTCCGGCTGTTACGCGGGTGGGGGATAATGCGTTCTATAACGACACATCGCTAAACGAACTTCTCATAACGGCCGAAGACTATCAGTTGACCGACATTGGCCGAGCGGCCTTTGCAGGCACAAGGCTTGTTGAGATGCCGCTGTCGGTCGGAGTGCTGAGTCTTGGCGACTCGGCTTTTGCAGGCTGTGATTCCTTGCGTACGATAGTTTTGAACGACAGTCTGACGGTCATCAATGCCAATATGTTTGAGAACTGCCGGTCGCTCACCTCGCTAACGATTCCCGACAGTGTGACCAGCATAGGCCGTTCCGCCTTTGCAGGTTCTGGTCTTACCGAGATGACCCTGCCAGCCAGTCTGATCCGCATGGGCGATGCTGCCTTTGCGGGATGCGACTCGCTGCGCACTGTGGTGCTGGGAGAGAACTTGAGAAGCATCAATGCCCGCACATTTGAAAATTGCGGGTCACTCACTTCGCTGACTCTGCCCGAAAGCGTGACGGGTATAGGCCGT
>JAFZSS010000121.1 GCA_017619255.1 Muribaculaceae bacterium | reverse complement strand
GGTGCCACCCTTGTATATGAAGGACCACTCGATGGCACTGGCGCGACTATGGAGATTGTGTTTACCCAAGGCTATACCTATGGTGGCGGCAACCTGCTCATCTCTGTTTATGAAACAGAGACAGGCTCTTGGAAGGCTGCTACCTTCTCTGGAACAACAGTTACTGGTGCATCAGTCAGCAACTACAGCTACAGCGGTTTCGAGGATGTCACTGCTACCTACCGCGACTTCTTGCCAAAGACTACCTTCACTTACACTCCTGCAGCTTGCCACAAGCCAAAGCACCTGGCAGCAAGTGGTATCACAGCCAACAGCGCCACCATCACTTGGGAAGCTGGTGGCAACGAGACTTCTTGGGGCGTTGAGTACAAAAAGGCTGCCGACGAGGAGTGGATTTCAGAAGGTACTGTTACCGAGAAGACCATCACTCTCGATGCACTTGATAACGGTGTGGAGTATGATGTTCGCGTTAAGGGTATCTGTGACGATGGCGAGAGCCTGTGGGTTCAGATTTCGTTTGCTACCCCTTTATGCGATGAGACCGACATGGGCGAAGTTGAGTACACACTCACCAACATCTTCGGCGGCGGCTGGAACGGCGGCAAACTCCAAGTATGCATTGCTGGTACCGACATAGTGGTTCAAGAGCTCACCATGGTTGATGATCCCGAAACTCTAGATGACAAGGAAATCACGGGAACCTTCAAACTGTGCTACGATATTGACTACGACCTCGTTTGGGTGGGAGGATCCTACGATCGTGAGTGTGGCTTCGTCCTCACGAGTCCTGATGGCGAGATAATCGCTGAGAACCAGGGAACTACCTATTACGACTTGTCAAATCTTTTTCCTGGTGTATTGACCACCTTCCAAATCCATAGGGAAGCCCGTCCACGCCCAACTAATGTAACCGCAAGCAACATTACTTCCAACAGCGCTACCATCACTTGGGAAGCCGGTGGCGACGAGACTTCTTGGGGCGTTGAGTACAAAAAGGCTACCGATGAGGAGTGGACTTCAGAAGGTACTGTTACCGAGAAGACCATCACTCTCGATGCACTCGATAACGGTGTGGAGTATGATGTTCGCGTGAAAGGTATCTATGCCGATGGCGAGAGCAAATGGGCTCAGATTTCGTTTGCTACCCCTTTATGCGATGAGACCGACATGGGCGAAGTTGAGTACACACTCACCGATACCTACGGCGACGGCTGGAACGGCGGCAAACTCCAAGTATGCATTGCTGGTACCGGCATAATGGTTCAAGAGCTCACCATGGTTTATGTTCCCAACACTCATGATGACAAGGAAATCACCGGAACCTTCAAACTGTGCTACGGCATTGACTACGACCTCGTTTGGGTAGAAGGAAAATTCGATTATGAGTGTGGCTTCGTTCTCACGAGTCCTGATGGCGAGATAATCGCTGAGTTCCATGGAAATGGCAGTAGCGGCTCACCAACTCCTGGTGTTTTGACCACCTTCCAAATCCATATGGAAGCCTGCCCACGCCCAACTGATGTAACCGCAAGCAACATTTCTTACAACAGCGCTACCATCACTTGGGAAGCCGGTGGCGACGAGACTTCTTGGCGCGTTGAGTACAAAAAGGCTGTCGACGAGGAGTGGATTTCTGCAGGTACTGTTACCGAGAAGACCATCACTCTCAATGCACTTAATAACGGTGTGGAGTATGATGTTCGCGTGAGGGGTATCTGTGCCGATGGCTGGAGCAGATGGACTCGGATGTCGTTTTCTACCCTTGCTTACGAGGAGACCGACATGACACTCACCCCTTATGATGTTTATACTCCTAACAATGTGCAGACCGACTCAGCCGAGAATTATCGCAAGCTGTTTGACAAAGACCGCAGCACCAAGTGGTGCGTGGATAACAGCACGGGGTCGTGGGAGACCATCTGGGTCGATTTCAAAAGCGATGTCCCATTCACACCCACCGGCTACACCATGACCACGGGCAACGACACCCAGTATTGGAGCGGCCGCAACCCCAAGAAGTGGAAAATCTATGCCAAAGCCAAGGAGAGCGACTCCTGGACCACTATCGTGGATGTCACCGACGGAGCAACCGCAGGACTGGGCTCTGACGACACCACCGACTACAGTTTCACCATCGATGGCGTGAACACCGGATACCAATACTTCCGTTTCGAGGTGAGCGAAGTGTGCGGCAGGGGCGGCTGGCAAAACAACCATTATGTGTTCCAGCTCGCCGAACTGGCGCTCAATGGCGTGCAAGTCGACCCTGTTGACACGCTGCCATTTGTACCAACGCCCAGCCTCATGAGTTATCCCATTCACTGGTATCAGCTCAAAATCAACGACAAGTATGTGTACTATAGCGGGAATATGGTATCCTTAACCTCAACGGAATCGACCGACGACACTTACCTGTGGTGCTTTGTGGAACTCGCGCCCGACTCAATCGTAATTTACAATAAATCGGAAAAACAATACATGAGTTATGGTGTTGACCTGACATTGAGCCCCACGGCTTCGGCGATAAACTTTGTTGAGCCGGAAAATAAGACGGGTTTCTATATTTACTACTATGATGGCAGTACAAAATATTATCATTTGGAACAACCAGGTTACGATATCTTGGGAGAGTCATCACAGGTGGCGATGGCCCAGCTCTTCAATGTTACTGAGGTGCTTGTAGAAGAAGATCATGGTGAAATCAAAGAGGCCATGCTCATTCCCATAACTGCCTACACCCCGAACAATGCCAATGGCAATGAGAATGAAGACTATCGCAAGCTGTTCGACAAAGACAAGACTACTAAGTGGTGCGTGGACAACAGCACGGGCTCTTGGGAGACTATCTGGGCCGACTTCAAGTGCAATGTGCCATTCACACCCACCGGCTACACCATGACCACGGGTGCCGACACCCCCAATTGGCCAGGCCGCAACCCCAAGAAGTGGAAAATCTATGCCAAGGCCACTCTGAGCGACGAGTGGACCACCATCGTAGATGTCGCTGACGGCGAGGCCGCAGGACTGGGTCTAGATGGTACGACTGACTACAATTTCACTATCGATGGCCTTAGCCAGAAGTACCGGTACTTCCGTTTCGAGGTGAGCGAAGTGTGTGGCAAGGGCGGCTGGCAGAACGACCATTATGTGTTCCAGCTTGCCGAGCTGTTGATGTATGGCTACACTTCAAATGCAGCTGTTACCGGCGATGTGAATGGCGACAACGATGTGAATGTGATGGATATTACCGCACTGATTGACATCATCATGAACGATGGCGACAACCCGCAAGCCGATGTGAACGGCGACGGTCAAATCAATGTGATGGACATCACCGCCCTCATCGACATCATCATGAACAGCTAACAGGAGCCCCGAACATCTTTACTCTAGAACCTCTTCAGTCACCCCGCAGCCTCCCTGCGGGGTGATTTGCATTGTAGTGAGAAGACAGGGTTTTTGGGCAGTGTTGAGTGGTTTTTTGGCGTTGTCGAGCAGTTATGTGCGTAAAGTTTGTTATATTTGCATAAGATTTCAAGAACAACAACTAAATAAACAGTCAAGAATATGGGAAATACTTTGGTTCGCACTGATTTTCAGTTTGATGGACAAGAGAAAGTGTATCACGGCAAAGTGCGTGATGTGTATTTTATTGGTGATGATTTGCTGGTGATGGTGGCCACTGACCGCATCTCGGCCTTTGATGTGATTTTGCCCAAGGGCATTCCATCGAAGGGTCAGGTGCTGAACCAGATTGCCGCCAAGTTCCTCGACGCTACCGCCGACATTGTGCCTAACTGGAAACTCGCCACGCCCGACCCCATGGTAACGGTGGGCCGCCGCTGCGAGCCTTTCCCGCTAGAGATGATCATACGCGGCTACCTCACTGGCAGCGCCTGGCGTGAGTACAAGAACGGCTGCCGCGAACTGTGCGGCGTGAAGCT
>JAFZSS010000014.1 GCA_017619255.1 Muribaculaceae bacterium | reverse complement strand
GCGATGGCCAAGTTGGCGCGTAGCCGCGTGGCGGTGTTCGGCATCGGCGGCGTGGGCGGCTATGTGGTCGAGGCGCTGGCGCGCAGTGGGGTGGGGGCGCTTGACTTGATTGATGACGACACGATCAGCGTGACGAACATCAACCGCCAGATTTTTGCGCTGCACAGCACCCTTGGGCGCGCTAAGGTGGATGTGGCTGCCGAGCGTGTGCGCGACATTAACCCTGCCTGCAAGGTGACGACGCACAAGATGTTCTACCTGCCCGAAAATGCCGATGAAATCGACATGGCTCAGTTTGATTATGTGGTGGACAGCCTGGACACCATCACGGCGAAGATGGAAATCGCGCGACGCTGCCTGAAGCTGGGCGTGACTCACATCTGCTCGATGGGCGCTGCCTACAAGATGGACCCGATGGCATTCCGCGTGGCTGACTTTGACGCGACGCGCATCGATCCGTTGGCGCGCATGCTGCGCAAGCTGTTGCACCGCGAGGGCATCCACCATTTCAAGTGCGTCTATAGCGAGGAGGAGCCTCGATTCAATCCCGATGTGCCCGTGTATGTTGACGGCAAGAAGCAGCCGGGCAGCAATGCGTTTGTGCCCGCAGCTGCGGGTCTGCTGATTGCGCGCGAGGTGATCGTGGATCTGACGGGGATGGCGCTATAGCCATTCCTGTCAACCATAAAAGAAAAGAGACGCAACCTTCGTTGCGTCTCTGGATAAGTCACTCAAGTAGTGGCTTATTTCTTTTTGGATTTACCCTTGCTGCTACTGGAGCTCTTGCTTCCGGAAGACTTGCTGCCTGAGGATTTGCTGCCTGATGACGACTTGTTGTCCTTGGAGGTCTTGCTGCCCGACGATTTGCCGGACTTGCTATCCTTGCCAGACTTGTTGTCCTTGCCAGACTTGCTGTCCTTGGAGCCCTTGCTGTCTTTGGAGGCGTTGCCTTTGCTGGACTTGCCGCCGTTCTTTTTCTCGGCAGCGGCAGCTTGGCGTTGCTCTTCCTTGGTGGGAACTTTGATTTTGTCGCCAGCCTTGATTTTGTTGCCGTCCTCGATGTTGTTGGCGCGTTTCAAGTCATTGATCGAGACTCCGGTTTTCTCCGAGATGCTGGTGAGGGACTCGCCTTTCTGGACGGTCACCTCGCTGGGCTGCTTGGGTTTGGCGTGCTTGTCGCTCTTGCTGTTCTTGCTGCTCTTGCTGCTCTTGCTGCTCTTGGAGCTGTGTGCAGTCTCGTTACCCTTGCTGCCGCTGTTCTTCTTGTTGTTCTCGGAGTACTTGGCATTGCGTGAGCGCCAGGTGCTGGAATTGGACTTGGAGGCGGCACGACGCGCCGATTGGTCATCGTTCTTGCTGGTTGAAGTCTTTTGGGTCGTCTGTGCGGCATTCTGCTTGCTGGCACCCGCGGTATAGGCACCGGCGGTGTAGGGCGCCTTGGCTGCTGCCTCACGCTCGATATCCTTGACCTCGTCGAACTGTGCCTGTTCCGACTCCTGAATGTCGTTCAACGCCAGGTCACTGTTGATGCTGGTGTCGCTGACGGTTTGGACGATGTTGAGATCGTCGTTATCGGCGCTGGCGTTGTTGTGCGAGGGCGCTTTGACCTTGAGGTTGTCGCCCCGGCGCACGCGCTCGCTGCTCATGTTGTTAAGCGCCATAAGTTCGTCGGTGGTCATGCCGTATTTAGCGGCGATTTGTGAGAGTGTCTCTCCGCGTCCTACTTTGTAGTTGATGGTGCGGATGTCGCCGCTGCTGGTGCGCCCCGACACATATTCCTCGGCTGTGGAGACTTGTCCGCCGGGCTCTACCACCTCGCGGTGAGCGTAGAGGTCGTCACGGTAGTTGTCAATGCTGTCCTGGCAGAGGATGTAGCTATAGACCTGCTGCGAGGGGAGGATAAGCGTGTAAGGGTGGTTATCACCCGGGATGACATCGGCGCGGAATTGCGGGTTCAGGCACCTGATTTCCTCGATAGGGATGTTGAGTACCTGGGCAATCTGCGAGAAGTGGATGCGGCGGTCGACGCTGACGGTGTCGGTGATGAGCGGTTTGCTGGCGAGCGAGGGGCTGATGTTGTGCTGCTTGTAGTAGGTCATGGCGTAGTTGGCCGCGATGAAGGCGGGCACATATCCCCTGGTCTCACGGGGCAGGTACTCATAGATGTCCCAGAAGTCGCCCCTGTCGCCGTTGCGGTGCAGGGCCTTGTTGACATTACCCGGGCCGCAGTTATAGGCTGCGATGGCCAGTGACCAGTCGTTGTAGATCTGGTAGAGGTTCTTGAGGTACTTGGCTGCCATGGCGCTGGAGCGGTAGGGGTCGCGGCGCTCGTCAACGAGCGAGTTGATTTCGAGTCCCAAACCCTTGCCAGTGCCGATCATGAACTGCCACAGTCCTGCTGCACCGACTCTCGAAACGGCGTTGGGGTCGAGAGCGCTCTCGACGATGGGCAAGTACTTGAGTTCCAGGGGGAGTCCTTCCTTCTCAAGGGCCTGCTCAAAGATGGGCATGTAGTATAGACTCATGCCAAGCATCTCCTCGACGAGTGTGCGGCTGCGGTACACATAGCGCTCGATGTGCTTGCGCACGACCTGGTTATAGGGCATCTCGATAATCGAGGGGATGGCGGCGAGCCGCTTGATGTAGGTTTCCTCGTTGACCTCGCCGTGTGACTTGTCCTCGACCTCGGCATCGAGCACGGCATAGTTCTGGAGATACCAATTGGTCATCATCTTGTGCACATCGGTGTCAAAACTTTCGGGGAAGACGATGTCGTCATCGGTGATGGTTTCCTTGAGCGAGAGGATGTTGTTTTTCTCCCGCGGTGCCGCGGTTGCTGCTGTTGCCATGATTGCCGCGGTGAGCATTAAAGTGATAAGTCGATGTTTTGTCATATTTGTCATGCTGTTAAATGCGTGGTTAAAAACTGATGGCGCACTGCAAGCCGAGCGAGGGCATGCGTGAGCCGATGGCGGTGCCGTCGATGGCCGCAGGTGACACATCGAAGGTGAGGTCTGGTGAGATGTCAAAGTGAGCGAGGGAGGCGTCCACATAGGCATCCACGATATTGATGAAATAGACGCCGACCATGGCGATGATGCAGATTTCGCGGTATCGCCGGTAGTAGTCGCGCTTGTTCTTCATGACCTTCTGCAACCAGGCGGTGTCGAGGTCGCTCTCCTTGACCGTCGGCGGGAAGAAGTCCATGTAGCTGCGCGTGTCAGGGTCGTCGTCCATGACATCACGGTAGCCCTTGGAGTAGTCCTTGTACATGCGGTTGTTCCATGACGCGCCATAGCTGAGTCCCACAAATGCGCCAACGACGATGGGCAGTTTCCAATAGCGGCGGTTGTAGATCTGCCCCAAGCCAGGGCAGAGGGCCGACAGCCACAGCGCCCGCTGCGGGTCGGGGTTGAAGGTGCGCACTTGAGGTGTGGCGGGCACCGCTGCCGAGTCCATGAGGATCTCGACACCCTCGATGCCTCGTATCGAGTCGATGGAGGCAAAGGTCACCGTGTCGCCGGCGGCATTGACGACCCTGACGGGCCGTATGTTACCAATGGTGGCAGTGTCACTGACGATGACAGCTCGCCGCTCGTGGTGATTTGTGATGCTCTTGAGCACCGTGACGGAATCGGGTGTGGCGCTGGCGACGGTGTCTCTGACGGTTGCCGTTGCGGCATTCCACATCAGGCACAACAACAGCGCGGCAACAAGCCGGCGCCATCTCCTGCGATATGTCGTCAATCGTTCCACCCTGGTCCTTTTCAGGCGTTCTTCAAATTGTCAAAGATACGAATTATTTTCTCAAGTTCAGCCTCGGTGGTGAACGGGAATGTTATTTTTCCTTTACCCGAGCGGTCACAGGTGAACTTCACCGGCACGCCAAATGTTGAGGCGAGATGTTTCTGCAGAATATTGTAGTCTTTGACATTCAGTCGCTTAGCACCGTCCTTGTTCTCGTCGCGTTCACTGAGGGCTGCTTGTTGCATCAGCTTGGCACGCTGCTCGACCTGTCGTACCGATAAACCTTTTTTAATGGTCTCGTTATATAATTTTAACTGAAGCTTTGGGTCGTCGAGCGACAGCATTGCACGGGCGTGACCCATGTCCAGGGTGTGGTCGCGCAGTCCGAGTTGTACCTCGGCAGGAAGTTTGAGCAGGCGCAGGAAATTGGCGATTGTGGCGCGTTTCTTGCCGATCCGCTCGCTGAGTCTCTCCTGTGTGAGTTTGTACTGGTCAATGAGTTTGCGGTAGGTGAGGGCGATCTCGATGGCATTGAGATCCTCTCGTTGGATATTCTCGATGAGCGCCATCTCGGTGACCTCGCTGTCGTTGGCGGAACGAATGTAAGCGGGCACCGTCTTCAAGCCTGCCAGCAGGGCGGCACGGTAGCGTCGTTCACCTGAAATGATTTGGTAGGTGTCGTCCCCCGTGCTGCGCAGTGTGAGCGGCTGGATGATACCCAGTTCGCGTATGCTCGTCGCCAGTTCCTCGAGCGCGTCCTCGTCGAAGTTCTGTCGAGGTTGTTCAGGGTTAGGATTGATTTGGCTGATGGCGATGTCGTTGATGACCGATGACCCTTCGGTCTGAATGTCTTCCATCGAAATGAGGGAGCCCAGTCCCTTTCCCAAAGCGTTGCGTTTCATCTTGTTGAGTTTTAAGTTTTTAGACCCAAGACTTTAGGCTTCAGACCTCAGTCTTTGGTGTTGAGTTTTTAGTTGTAAGTTTAATAATTCAGGATTTGGAGCGGGCGATGATTTCCTGAGCCAGCTGGATGTGGCTTGTCGCTCCGCGGCATGTAGGATCATAGATGATGACAGGCATGCCGTGGCTTGGCGCCTCGCTGATGCGGGTGTTGCGCGGAATCACGGTGTTGAAGACCATGTCGCCGAAATGCCCCTTCAACTCCTCAAAAATCTCGTTGGCGAGCCTCAGGCGGGCATCATACATGGTGACCAGAAATCCTTCGATGCGCAATGCGGCATTGAGTTTCCCCTTGATAATGCGTATCGTGTTGAGCAGCTTGCTGATGCCCTCGAGAGCGAAGTACTCGGCCTGGACAGGGATGATGACACTGTCGGCTGCGGTGAGGGCATTGACGGTAATCAGTCCTAGCGACGGGCTGCAGTCGATAATGATATAATCATAGTCGTTTTTAACATCACTGATGGCTTTTTTGAGCACCCGCTCACGGTTTTGTTTCTCAACGAGTTCCAACTCGGCACCGACGAGGTCGATGCGGGAGCCGAGCAGTTTGAGCCCTTCAACATCGGTGTCCACCGTTGCGCTGCGCACGGGGTACTCATCGACGAGGCACTCATAGACTGTCGAAGACATGTTCTTAGGCTCGATGCCGAGTCCCGAAGTTGCGTTGGCTTGTGGGTCGGCGTCGATGAGCAGCACGCGCTGGCCGCTGGCCGCAAGTGCTGCCGAGAGGTTGATTGCCGTGGTTGTTTTTCCCACTCCGCCTTTTTGATTGGCGATTGCTATTATCTTTCCCATTGGTTGAATTCTTCTTATATACAAATCTTTGCCCTTTGGGCACGATTAATTGTTTCACGATAGATTACGGGTGCAAAGGAACAGATTTTTGGCCAAAAAACCTTGAAAAAAGACGATAAAATGGCGAATTGTTTAAAACTTTCCCTTTTGACTGCCCATCGTGGAACAATTGGTTTTGACGCGTTCGGTAGCTTTGTTGCCGTAAGTCACTGGGATACTGCTGAGCCTGCCGTGGGCAAACATTTCATGGTTTTTGTGTCGTGGATGCGAAAAAAAATGTATATTTGCAGGCTTATTATGTGCAGTCATGATGCAGCAATAAGGCTTTGCCGTGGCATCATGTGTTGTATTTATTATGGCAAATAACTAAAAACTAAAATAATAAAGAGAATGAAAAAATTGACTTCACTGCTCTTGTTAGCAGTTTTAGTAAGTGTTCAAGCCCTGGCTATTCCTGCCCACCGTGGTCTGGTGAAGATGCCTCAGCCTGATGGCACATTGTTGACTATCAGTCTTGAAGGTGATGAGTTTTATCATTTCAATACGACGGCCGATGGCTATACTGTCCTGCAGACCAAGGACGGCGCCTATGTTTATGCCCAGCGTGATGGCATGACCTTGACGCCGACCAGCATCCTGGCCCATGACCAAGGTCATCGCGGCCCTGCCGAGCAGGCATTTTTGGCGACCGTGACCCGACGCATGATAGATGAAACCCAGGTGGCTCAGGCTCATGTGGGCCGTGCTCAGCAAAGGGTGGACCTGTCAAATTTTGATTTTGACAACTTCCGCGGTCTGGTGATTCTGATTGACTTTTCCGATAAGACCTTTGCTGCCGAGAACCCTGCCGAGTTCTATACCGAGATGTTCAGTACCGATGGCCTCACGGGTTTCACCGACCCGTTGACCGGTCATAGCGTGACCTGCCCTGGTAGCGTGCGCGACTACTTCAATGATCAGTCCAACGGCGCTTTCAAGCCCCCCTTTGATGTCTATGGTCCCTACACCTCGACACGCAAGGCGTCGCAGTGCCAGAGTTATTCCACTTCCATTTTCACCACGGCATTGAATAAGGCCAACAATGATGTGGACTTCAGCCGTTACGACAACAATAACGACGGCAAGGTGGACATGATTTACTTCCTTGTTGCCGGTTACTCCTCGAGCTACGGAGGCAATAACTCCGGTTACTTGTGGCCCCACGCATCCAACCTGTCATGGAACTACATCAGCTATGATGGCAAGTGGATGGACCGCTATGCCAGCTCCACCGAGCTCTACGGTTGGGAAAGCTCCCCGTCATCGGTTTGCGTTGAGGGCATCGGCACTATCTGCCACGAGTTCAGCCATGTGCTGGGTCTGCCCGATTTCTATGACACCGACTATGAGAGCAGCGGCGGCGAGAGCCATCATCCCGGTGAATGGGACATTATGGCTGGCGGTGGCGACTTTAACTATGGCCGCACCCCCGCGGGCTACACCCTGTTTGAACGCTATGCCCTGGGGTGGGCGAGTCCCAAGACCATCACCAGCGTGGGCAACTACTCGCTCGAGGCGGTGAACACATCCCGCGAGGGTTATATCTTGCGCAGCCCCGTTGCCAAGGAGTTCTTCACCATCGAGAACCGCCAGAAGACCGGATGGGATGCCTATATCCCCGGCCACGGCATGATCGTCACCCGCGTGGACAGCACCAATGCCAGCATCTGGACGCAGAACAAGGTGAACTGCAATCCTAGCCACATGTACTTTGAGATGCTGCGCGCCGGCAACACCACCGAGGGCGACTTGGGCAGCGATCCCTTCCCCGGCTCCTCGGGCAATCCCATGCTCACCAACGAGACGACGCCCAACCTGAAGACCTGGGGTGGCTATGCCAACGCCTACAACCTGGTTGGCATCAACGAGCAAAGCGGCGTGATACACTTCACTGTCGCCCTCGATGGCACGCTGGACATGCTCATCGAGGACTTCGAGCAGATGCCTGTCACCACGACGACCAACGAGACCAATGTGGAGGGCTACTTCGCCAACTGGTCATTCAATAAGTCGGGCGTGCGCGCTCCTGGCCCGGATAAGGCCAACGGCTACAACAGCGTGCTGATGAAGCTGCCGAGCCAGTTCCAGAGCGTCACTCCTATCTATTATAATATCTACATGGTGTCGATGAATGTGTTCAACACCACCACCAGTAACGCCAAGTTCACACTGGAGTACTCCATCGACGATGGTGCAACATGGATCAAGGCGATGACCCCTGCCAACCAGGTTGCTGCCGAGGTTCCCTCCAAGACCAACGGCACCTGCTATTGGACCATGAACCTGTCTAACCGCAAGGGCTCCACCTTCCGCATCTCCCAGACAGCCGGCAACAAGAACTCGCCTGTATATGTGGATGACTTGACCTTCTACTACAGCGGTGAGGAGGGTGGCCCCAACATGCATGAGCCCGGTGATGTGAATGGTGACGGCGAGGTGAACATCGCTGATGTGAATGCCGTGATCAACATCATCCTCACTGGCAATGGCTCACCCGAGTCCATCCAGTATGCCGATGTGAACGAGGATGGTGAGGTAAACATCGCCGATGTAAACATGTTGATTGCAATGATTCTCAATTAATCTGAAGGGAAAGACATAGATTCTGTATAGGGATCTGTTGAAATGAAGAAGTTATGAGAAAAAGTATATTATCGTTCGTGTTGGGATTGTTGTGCCTGTCGGCACAGGCCATTCCTGCTGACCCGACGCCCGTTCAGGTAACTCAGCCCGACGGCACCCGACTGACATTGACCCTGCATGGTGACGAGTTCTTCCATTTCACCACTACCAGTGACGGTTATACCGTGGTGAAGGACGCGTCAGGCTATTATACCTATGCCACCCTTGACGGCGGCCGCCTGGTGTCGAGTGGACTTGTTGCTCGTGATGTCGCACAACGCAGCGCTGTCGACCAGGCCGCGCTGGCTCATGTGCCTAAGGGGCTTACTGGCGCAACGATGGTAGCAGCTGGTCGGCAGATGCTGAGCCGTCGCAATGCCATGATGCGAGTGGGCAGCGACGGCATGATGGACTATGAGAACTTTAGGGGACTCATCATCCTCATCAACTACACCGACAAGAAGTTCTCCATGCCCAATACTAACCATTTCTATGACGACATGGTTAATACCCCGAACTATTCGGGTTACAACGATCCCCGGACTGGCCGTTATGTGTACATGACGGGCAGCGTGCGGGACTATTTCTATGATAATTCGTACCAGATTTTTGACCCCGTGTTTGATGTGGTGGGCCCTGTGGAAGTAGATTTCTCCTGTCTCGACGCCCACGGTACATCCAATGGTGAGGTCATTTTCAATGCCGCCCTTGATGCCGCCGATAGTGAGGTGGACTATAGCAAGTATGACAGTGATGGCGATGGCATGGTTGACATGGTGTTCTTTTTGGTGGCTGGTTACTCGGCCAACTACAGTGGCAATAATGACGACTACCTGTGGCCGCACATGTATTACCTGTGGGGTACGCCCGATCATGACGGCGTGGGTTTCGGCCTGTACGCCTGTTCGACAGAGATTGCCGGTTGGGAGAACTACTATGCTGATGTGAACGGCATTGGCACCTTCTGCCACGAGTTTGGTCATGTGCTGGGTTTGCCTGACCTGTATGATACCGACTACAGTGGAAGCGGCGGCGAGAGCCGCGATCCGGGTGCGTGGTCTGTCATGGCTGGAGGCAGCGGCGGTAATTTCGGCCGCAACCCTGTGGGCTACAGCCTATATGAACGCTATGCGCTCGGCTTTACCCAACCTGTCCTGCTCGAGTCTGTTGGCGACTACACGCTGGAGGCCCTGGATCAGACCAACAAGGGTTATCGGTTGAACACGCCCAACCTCGATGAGTTCTTTCTCATTGAGAACCGTCAGCAGGGTAAGTGGGACCGTTTCTTGCCAGGCCACGGCATGCTGGTTGCCCGCGTCGATTCCTCTGAGGCTCGCGTGTGGTGGAACAACCAAGTGAACTGCAACCCCAACCGCATGTACTATGAGCTGCTGCGAGCCTACTATGTGGGTCAGGACAGCAACAGTGACCCGTTCCCTGGTGATGCTGGTGTGACATCCATCAGCAACTTCACCAATCCCAACCTGCTCACATGGGACAATAATTTCAACGAGTTCGCCATCATGGACATTGCTGAGAGCGATGAAGTGATCAGCTTCAAGCTCGAGCCCGACACCTCTATCAAGACCATCATCGAGGATTTTGAGCTGATGCCCTTTACCAGTGACCAGAATGCCACGGGTGTGGAAGGTGTGTTCTGCAGTTGGGACTTTGTGAAGTGCGCCATCTCTGCTCCCGAGGCGGGTCAGTGCAATGGTAGCCATGCCGTGGGCATGAAAAAGCCCAGCCAGATGACATCATCGGCTCCACTGCGCATCATTCCCTACATGGTGAATTACCAGGTGTTTAACCCCACCGTAACGGAAGCCAGATTTAAGTTCTCCTATTCGGTGGATGGTGGTGCCACATGGATTGCTCCCGCCGAGGGTTCTATTACCGTAGGGGCGGGTGACAAAGGCACCGCTTCGGTATCACTGCCCATCGATAAGCCTATCATGTTGCGCTTCAACCAGACAGCAGGCAGTACCAAGTCCAGCTGTTACCTGGATGATGTGAAGTTGTACTACAAGGACATGTGGCCCGAACCCATTAAGGGAGATGTGGACGGTGACGGCGAGGTAAGTATCGCTGATGTTAATGCCCTCATCAACATGATTCTTTCAGGCTCGGTTGATATGACGAAGATTTACAGTGCCGATGTCAACGACGACGGTGAGATCAATATCGCCGATGTGAACATGATCATAGGCATGTTGCTGGCGCCGGATTAAAGCCAGTAACATGTCTAATGACCTTTCCTTTTCCAATATCATTGAAGCATAAATCCATTAATATTAAATCTAATTTTTTGAGTATGAGAAATTTACTGCTATTACTTGCATTGGCGTTGATGTGTGCCACAGCACAAGCAAGCCCTGCTGACCCGTCGCCCGGTTAGGTGACGCAGCCCGATGGAACGACCCTCACCGTGACCCTGCACGGCGACGAGTTCTTCAATTACCTGACCACCATCGACGGCTATACCGTGGTGAAAAACGCCTCAGGATTTTACACCTATGCCCGCCTTGATGGTGACAAACTGGTGGCCAGTGACTGCATTGCCCGCGACGCGGATCATCGTTCCGCTGCCGACCGCTCTGTCCTCGCCAGCCTTTCCAAGGGACTGACCAGCAACGAGATGATTCAGCGCGGCAAAGCGCGCCTCAGCCATCGCAATAGCTTGCTGCGCGGTGTGGGCCATGGTGGCCACATGGATTACAGCAAATTCCGTGGTTTGATTATCCTGGTCAATTATACCGACAGGAAATATAATGACTATGTTCCTGACAACTACACACCCATTGACTTCTATGAAGACATGATCAATGGCCATGACTACAATGGTTTCACGCTTTCCTATGGAACCAAGGTAGAGTGCATGGGCAGTGTGCGTGATTTCTACTTTGACAACTCTTTCCAGCAGTTTGACCCGCACTTTGATGTCCTGGGTCCAGTGGATGTTCCCTTCGCTTGTACCGACGCTCACCAATTCAATTGCGACTCCATCTTCTTTGCCGCCCTCGAGGCACTTGACCCGGAGGTGGACTTCAGCCAGTATGACACCGATGAGGACGGCACTGCCGACATGGTGTTCTTTCTCGTTGCAGGTTTTGGCTCGGACAACAGTGCCAACGACAGGGATTACCTGTGGCCCCACATGAACAACTTCACAGAGTCGCCCGTGCTCGATGGCGTGAACTTCAGCCTCTATGCCTGTTCAACCAATATGACAGGCGAGGAAGGTGATTTTATCTCTTACAACAATGTCGCCGGCATTGGCACCATCTGCCATGAGTTCAGCCATGTGCTGGGCTTACCCGACTTTTATGATACCGACGCCGAGGGCAGTGGCGGCACCAACAGAAATTATCCCATGACCTGGTCCATTATGGCCAGTGGTTTCAGGAGCAACATGGGCCGCAACCCCGCGGGCTACAGCCTGTTCGAGCGCTATGCCTTGGGCTTTGCCACGCCCATGCTTATCGAGGGTGAGGGCACCATTACCGTACCTGCACTGGAGAAGAGCAACACGGGTTACCGCATGAACACCAAGAATAAGAATGAGTATTTCATCATCGAGAACCGCCAGCGCGTCAAGTGGGACAAGAATCTGGCTGGTCCCGGTATGCTGATTTGGCGTGTGGACTCGTCCAATGTTGAAGTCTGGGAAAACAATCTGGTCAACTCAAGTCCCAACCGTGTATACTATGAGTTGCTTAGAGCTAATTCCAACGGGATGTCTGACAGTTACAATGACCCATTCCCAGGTGTTTCGGGCGTCACTTCCATCACCAACGCGACTCAGCCTAACATGCGCACATGGGACGGTAAGATGAGCCGCTATGCCTTCGTCAACATTGCCGAGGCCGACAGCATCATCACCTTTGATGTAATAGTCGACAACTCCAAGAGCTCCATCGAGGACTTTGAGAAGATGCCCGTGGGCGCTACACTTAATGAGCGTGGCGTCGAAGGCGTTTATGCGACCTGGGACTTCTACAACTGCGCTGTTGTGGACACCGCTCAAGTGGCTCAGGGCCATGCTGTTGCCATGAGAAAAAGTAGCTACTTCAATACGGCTGAGAACCTGAACAAGATTCCCCAAGTCGTACGCTTCAAGGTTTATAATCCAACATCGACAGCTGTGGAAATTACACCGAAATATTCAATCAACAATGGCAGTACATGGAAAGAGCTGAACACCTATCCTTACTCAATCTATGTGTCGGCAGGTTCCACGGCCGTAGCCACATTCTCCACATTCCCCACCGACAAGCCCATCAGGCTGCGCCTGCAGCAAACCATGGGCAGCACTTCGGAGTATTGTTTTATCGACGATATCGAGATCTGCTACGAGAACACTTGGACACCTGAGCCCGAGTTAATGCTGGGCGATGTCAATGCTGACGGCATTGTGGACATCACCGATGCCACAATGCTCATCAACTACCTGCTCAGCAATGATCCCACAGGCATTGACATGGCTAACGCCGACTGTGACGATTCCGGTGCTATTGACATCACCGATGCCACGATGCTCATCAACTATCTGCTGAATAACGCGTGGTAATTGCTACAGATTTATGATTCCGACCATGGTTTTGCCCGTGGCAGGAATTAAAGAGTATGAACCGGGGACCATCGTGTGTCCCCGGTTTGCTTTTGTCTTACGGAAAACGGTTAACTTTATATAACATATTTTTGCTAAATTAATTTGGCTACCAGCGTTAAAAGTAGTAATTTCGCATCAAAGTTGGAAATATTAATACTATTCATCCTAAATGAACATCGCGTTGTGAAACGCGGTGTTTATTTTTGAGTTAGAGTGCTGAAAGAAAAAAAGTTGGATTTTTATAAGAATTACTCCAAAAGTTTTGGTATTTCGGCCGAAATGTCTACTTTTGTGGTCAGATAACCTGTAGACTATGAGATGTATTCATGAAATGATTGCGATTCCTGAACCAAAATGATGGGATTCCTCAACCATGGATAATGATCTAAATACCGACTGTGTATCTCAACCTTATTGCTAAATTGAGTATTATTCATTTTATTAAAGATAGTTTTATGAAAAAGTTACTTTTATTATTATCAGTGTTCGCTTTGTGCTCACAGGGCGTTAATGCTGAGAGCATTACTGCGGCCCAGGCCGAGGTGATTGCTAAGCAGCAGTTCAGTGCTTCAAGCGCCAAGATGACCTTGAGTTATGCCGCTATGGGCACGAGAGGCCAGGCTGACTACTATGTGTTCAACCGTGGCAACAATGAGGGCTTCGTCATCGTTTCCGGTGATGATGTTGCAGGCCCCGTGCTGGGTTACAGCGACTAGGGTTCGTTTGACTACAATCAAGCTCCCGAGTACTTGCAGTACCTGCTTGACGAGTATCACAACACGCTGCAGTACCTGCGTGAGAATCCCCAGGAGGCCCTCTCGTTGAGGAACAACCGCAGTATTGTAGTAATGCCTATTTGTGGTAACTCTTATGGAGAGTGTCCCCACTGGCATCAGTTCGCTCCGTATAACAACTACTACCCCCTTTATAACAATGAGCGTTGTCTTGCGGGTTGCGTTCCCATCGCATGGGCGCATATCATGAAGGGCATGAAGTATCCTGAATATGGTAATGGTTCGAACACTTATACCTACGAGCTGGGTGGGACCATGAGAACTGCTACTGCTAACTTTAACCACAGTTATAAATACAGAAACATGAAGAATGCTTACACCAGTGCTTCGGGTACTGGTTGGCAGGATTGTGCTCAGATGATTTTTGATATTGCTGTCGCTTTCAATACCAAGTTCTCGACCGAGAGCAGTAATGCCAGCTATCATCAAGTCATCAAGGGTATAGTCGCTTATTTCGACTACAATCCTGATGTTCAGTTCTTGCAGAAGACAAGCTATACCGACCAGAATTGGCGTGACATGATGTACAACGAACTTGACAATGGTCGTCCCATATTCTACTTCGGTTACAGGACCACTCTTAATGATGGTACTACGGGAGCACATGTTGGCCATGCCTTTGTTGTGGATGGTTATGATTCAGAAGGTAAAGTTCATATCATCTGGGGTTTCCAGCCCAAGGAATACAACTCTTACTTCAGCTTTGACCTGTTGTCACCGAGAATTTACGGAAATAATCCTTACGAACATAATGAGGTTGCTGAAGGCTTCAATGCTGACCAGGGTGCCATTATCGGCATCTGCCGCGATACGACCGATCGCGGTGGCGTGGTCGTTAAGGATGTCGAGTTGGTTGCCGACACCATGCCCGCCAACGATGTGCGCGCCACAATCAATGTGCAGGCTCTGAGTGGTAAGTATGCAGGCACCCTGAGGTATGGTATCGTATCCAAGTCCGTGAGCAACAACACGGTCACCTACAGTACGGTATACTCCTTTACCACCAATGTTGACCTGGCTGACACCGAGATCGCAGGCATCAGCCTCAACGGCGCTTATCCTTATCTGACCAATGGCCAGACCTATTACATCGTCGTTTGGTCGCCCTATGTTTCCAACAGTTATGAGTGGAACTGGTTCCTGAATGAGCCTGAACCCTTCATCGTTGGTGACTGGGTAACTCCTCCCGATCCCCAGGGCTTGCGTGGCGATGTGGATGGTGACGGTAAAGTGGACATCACCGATGCCACCATGCTGATCAACTATCTGCTCACTAACGACGCCGAGGGTATCAACATGGAGAATGCCAACTGTGACCTTGAAGGCGGCATTGACATCTCAGATGCCACAGCTCTGATTAATTATCTGCTGAACAACTCTTGGGAATGATGCCTAAGCCCTTCAGTGGGGGGGCTTCAATGAACAATAATAAGGCGGGATCCTGCATAGCGGGGTCCTGCCTTGATGTTTTTTCTGCCTGTGTCCTGCTGCGCTATGCGCCTCGGGCAAGATAGGCTGCGGCTTAACAATGCTCAAACAAAATACACTTTTTGTTTGGCATTGTGTTCGCCTTGCACTACTTTGGCTGGTGCCCAAGATAGGCTGCGGCTTAACAATGCTCAAACAAAATACACTTTTTGTTTGGCATTGTGTTCGCCTTGCACTATCTTTGTCACAATCAACGAATCATCATTCACTCTTAACCCAGATTATCTCATTATGTTAAGGAAAATCCGTATAACACTGGCGGCCATTATGATGGTCATGGTGACGCTGCTGTTTCTTGATGTGAGCGGCGTGTTGCATCATTACCTGTCGTGGACGGCCCGCATCCAGTTCCTGCCTGCCGTGCTGGCGCTCAATGTGGTGGTTGTCGTGACACTGGTGGTGCTGACGCTCATTTTCGGGCGCATCTACTGCTCGGTGATTTGCCCGTTGGGCATCTTCCAAGACATCGTGTCGTGGATTCACGGGAAGCGCAAGAAGAATCGCTTTACCGCCAGCCCTGAGCGGCGGTGGTTGCGCTACGGCGTGCTGGTGTTGTTCATCATCGCCCTGGTTGCCGGCGTGCATGCCATTGTGGCTTTGCTGGCGCCCTATAGCAGCTATGGCCGCATGGTGACAAACCTGTTGCTGCCCGTCTATCAGTGGGGCAACAATCTGCTGGCTTCGGTTGCCGAGCGGATGGACAGTTACACATTCTACAGCGTTGATGTGTGGATGAAGAGTCTGCCCACATTCCTTATCGCGCTGGCGACATTCATCATCATCGTCGTGCTGGCATGGCGCGGCGGCCGCACCTATTGCAACACCATCTGTCCCGTGGGCACCATCCTGGCCCAGTTGGCGCGCTTCTCATGGTTCAAGGTGTATTTT
>JAFZSS010000120.1 GCA_017619255.1 Muribaculaceae bacterium | reverse complement strand
ACTTTGTTAACGCCATGGGTTGGGGCTCCGAGAAGTTCACCGACATGCTCGGCATCGACACCCAGCTCTTCCCCGTCAAGCACCAGGCATTCATCACGCGCCGTCTGCCCAACATGGGTATCAACGGCGACTCGCTCGACATGATTATCGACCGTCGTCACTACAAGGGCTTCAACGCCGTTTACGGTCAGCAGTTCCTGCACACCGGTCAGATCATCGGCTGCGCATCACCCGACTGCGACCCCTATGAGGCACGCCAGAATCTGAAGTACAACAGCCAGGCCTTCCTCAAGATCGTGAGCGAAATGTTTGCCCAGTGGATTCCCAATCTGGCATCCGTCGGCTTCCATGCCGTATGGGCCGGCTACTACATCGAGCCGCGCTACATCATCGACCCCGAGGTGGGTCTGTTGACCGGTCTGCGTGGTCACGGCTTCATGCTGGGTCAGTACCTGGCCAAGCTGTATGTGGACAAGTATTTGGGCAAGCCCGTTCCCGACTACATGAAGGACCTCGCCATCGGCGGAAAAGGCCTCAGCGAGAACGCCTTCCAGTAAATACCAGACTCTGAATAAACAATTGAAGTGCCCCCGAAAGTCCTTCCGGCTTTCGGGGGCACTATTCAATAGTAGGTATAAACCAATTTAGTTAATCGCTCTCAAATCTGTCAACTAATCTTAGGGAAAGACAAAGTGATTTTAAATTGATTATAGTTTCTTAAAATTAGTGTGCCAAATTATGGCACTTTGTCATTCTACCTTTGCAGTGTAAAACCAAAAAAGGAGGAATGACTATGAATACGAACATCAGTAACACCGTGAACTGTGGCGACAAGATTTTCGCCACGCTGGAGTGCAACGGCCGCCGTCTGGCCAGCATCAACGGAATGGGTTTTTCAAGCCTCGAGGCCGTGAAGCGCGCTTTGCTTGACCTGGCAGGCCGTTATGCAGGCATGGCTATTGTCACCGTGCGCAACTGTACACAGGGCTGGCGTGATGTGACCGCCCTTGCCACCATGCGCCGCCCGGCCCTCATGTCTCAAGTGTCCACCGTCTCTGGTAACGGTCAGTACATGATTCTGTGGGCATCGTGATAATTTCTGGTCTTCAGATCATTGAAAGAATGTTGATAACTTATTTCGTCGTCTTATTGCCTCGATTGGCAAATTAGTAGTAAATTTTCTTGCGTACCTGGTCCGCAAGGCAAGATAGGCGGCGCCTTAACTTTGCTCAAATAAATTTGGCATTGTGCTCGGCTTGCACTATCTTTGTAATCTCAAAAATCATAACAATATGAAAGGAATCATTGGAGCCATCGCCGGCGATATCATCGGATCGGCTTATGAATTTAACCCTACGCGTGACCACTATTTCAAATTATTCACGCCCAAGAGCACATTCACCGACGACACGGTGCTCACGATGGCCAACGCCCTATGGCTGCTCGATGACAAGCAGCACACGCATGAGAAACTGATCAACATTATGCTTGACTTGTGCTGGAGATACCCTGACAGGGGTTACGGCGGACGCTTTGCCCACTGGATTCATGACGGCGACCCGCAACCCTACAACTCGTTCGGTAACGGGTCAGCCATGCGTGTCAGTCCAGTAGGTTATTATGCCAACACCCTTGAGGAGGCGCTGGAACTGGCACAGATTTCAGCCGAGGTGACCCATAACCACCCCGAGGGCATTAAGGGTGCCCAGGCCACTGCAGCCGCCATCTTCCTGGCTCGCCAGGGCAAGACGAAACGGGAGATTCGCCAATATGTGGAGAAGACATTCAAGTATGACCTGTCACGCACGCTTGAAGAGATCAGACCGACATTCACCTTCGACGAGACATGCCAGCGCACTGTTCCCGAGGCCATCACCTGCTTTCTGGAGGGCAGGGATTATGAGGAGGTGATTCGTCTGTCGGTAGCGCTTGCGGGTGATGCCGATACGATAGCCGCGATTGCCGGCTCCATATCATCGGCCGTCGATGATGTTCCCAATAAGATTTCACAACCCGCCATCGCCTTGTTGAGCGAGGAGTTCTGCACTACCCTGCTGCGCTTCAACGAACTGGTGGCCCAACGAGAGCAAGAAGCATTATGATGGACATGAACAACGGCATCCTGAAGGTGGTGAGAAGCCTGGCTGCCAAGAAATATCGTGACGACGAGGGATTGTTTGTTGCCGAAGGCACCAAATGTGTGCGCGACACTTGGCAACACTTCAACTGTCGCTGGCTCATTGCCAAGCGCGCGTGGTATGACCAGTGCGGCACTGCCGAGCACTATGACAAGATCGTGTTTGCCAACAGCCAGCAGATGGCGCGCATCTCACAGTTTGACACGCCGAGCGATGTCATTGCCGTCTATGAGAAGCCCGAGGACACCATCGACAGTGCACAAGTGGTCAAGTGCCTGAACATCGTGCTCGACAACATACAAGACCCCGGCAACCTGGGTACTATCATCAGGCTTGCCGACTGGTTTGGAATCCGCGACATCTTTGCCAGCCGCACAACCGTCGATGTCTATAACCACAAGGTGGTGCAGGCGACAATGGGCGCCATTGCCCGTGTCAAGGTGCATTACGGCGACCTGGAGGCCGTGTTTGAGGACTACCCTGACCTGCCCGTCTATGGCACCTTCCTTGACGGCAAGGACGTCTACCACAGTGAGTTGGGCAAGAAGGGTTTTGTCATCTTCGGCAACGAGGGTCAGGGCATAAGCGCCAAGGTGGCCAAGCATGTGGATCAGCGCCTGCTCATTCCCAAGGCCAAGGGTGCCGGCAGTGAGTCGCTTAATGTGGGTGTCGCTGCCGCCATCACCATCAGTGAGTTCTTCCGCCGTTAACCCGTCTTATCCTCTACCAAGTCATGGCCAAGCAACAAAACAAGACAACTTTCTTCTGCAAAAATTGCGGCAATGAGTCGCCCAAGTGGCTCGGCAAGTGCCCCGCTTGCGGTGAATGGAATACCTATATCGAGGAGCCTAAGGTCCCCAAGTCGTCATCAATGCGCTACAGTGCCGCCAGCGACAATGGCCATCGAATTCAAGAGCCCGTCAAGATTTCTGACATCAGGGCTGAGGACCAGCCACGCATCCATCTGCCCAGCAACGAACTCAACCGTGTGCTTGGCGGCGGACTTGTGCAGGGAAGTATCGTGCTGCTCGGTGGCGAGCCGGGCATCGGCAAGTCCACACTGGTGCTGCAGAATGTGCTGCGCATCCGTTCGCGTCGCGTGCTGTATGTCTCGGGTGAGGAAAGTCCGCAGCAGTTGCGCATGCGCGCCGACCGCATTGCCGGTGGTCACATGGACTGCGAGTGTTACCTGTTGTGCGAGACCTCTCTGGACAATATATTTGCCAGCATCCGCTCCTTCCAACCCGCACTTGTTATCGTGGATTCCATCCAGACCATCGCCAACGAGCAGCTCGAGAGCGCTCCAGGCAGCGTGACCCAGGTGCGCGAGTGTGCCGCAGCCTTCCAGCGTTATGCCAAGGAGACTAACACCCCCGTCATCCTCATCGGCCATATCAACAAGGAAGGGAGCATCGCCGGCCCCAAGGTCTTGGAGCACATTGTCGATGCCGTCATCCAGTTCGAGGGAGACCGCAACTATCTGTACCGCATCCTGCGACCCATCAAGAACCGCTTCGGTAACACAACCGAAATAGGCATTTATGAGATGAAGGAGGACGGCTTGCGCGAAGTGACCAATCCCAGCGAATTGCTGTTGAGCGACCATGACGGAGACTTGTCGGGGGCGGCTATCGGCGTGACCATCGACGGCATGCGGCCGTTTCTCATTGAGGTGCAAGCCCTGGTGAGCACAGCAGCCTATGGCACCGCCCAACGCTCTGTCACCGGCTTTGAACAGCGACGCATGAACATGCTGCTCGCCGTGCTGGAGAAACGATTGGGATTCAAATTGGCCCAGAAAGATGTCTTCCTCAACATCGTGGGGGGCATCAAGGTCAATGACCCGGCATTAGACTTGGCTGTCATCAGCGCCATCCTGTCATCAAATGTCGATATGGCCATCAACCATAATGTGTGCTTTGCCGGCGAGGTGGGTCTTTCGGGCGAAATCCGCCAAGTGACCCGCTGTGAACAGCGTGTCACCGAAGCCCAAAAACTCGGCTTCGACACCATCATCATCCCCAAGAACAACCTCAAGGGCGTGAAACGCGACGCTTGGACAATCAAGGTCGTGGAGGTCGCCCGTGTCGAGGATGCCTTCCGGTATCTCTTTGGATAACGCTAATGAAGCTAATAGGTGATGTCTATGCTTACAGGACTCACCGTGGCCATGTCAAACCATTTCCGTGTCATCGAACAACTTTGCCAAATCGTGGTCACAGCCATTCAGGGGAACCTGGTCCCCCAACATTTCACTACGAGACATCGTTGACCTAATGCGCAAGAACGAATACCTCGTTCCCGCACTTCCGCAACTCAGATACATACAAACTCTTTGAGCCGCCTGTGTTCGAAAACATAAAAGAAATCATGGGTATTTCTTTTGGAAAGCTCTCGAATTAAATAGAATGAGTACCTTTGCAGTGAAAACCGCAGCTCCCAGATCAGCACGACTAAATGTAGGGTTGATTTGCGTAGAAACAGATGTTGCACTAACCTCGCTGTTCTCACCTGCGGTTTTTATTCTTCAACAGATTCATAAATGGGAATTGGCTGAGGAATAATACCGCTTTTGTCTACACTTGTTGCATCATACCAAAGGT
>JAFZSS010000119.1 GCA_017619255.1 Muribaculaceae bacterium | reverse complement strand
CCCCTCGAGGAACTAGACAATGATAAGCCCGGCTCACGCCCCGACAATCCGATAAGCTAGTATGGCCAAATAATGGCGCAAGAGCAGTCGCAATTACAGGAAATGTCGTTCTGGGACCACATCGACGCGCTGCGCTCGGTGTTGGTTCGCATTGTTGTTGTGCTGGTGGTGGTAACCATCGGCCTGTTCTGTGTGATGCCCGCCATCTTCGACTCCATCATCCTCGCGCCATGCCATGGGGACTTTGCGCTCTATCGCCTTTTTCAGGGCATCACCTCGTCTGTTTCGTGGCTGCCGCAGTTCTCCACCGAGGGGTTTCATGTTGAGTTAATCAACATCAAGCTTGCCTCGCAGTTCTTCATCCACATGTCCACCTCGTTCTGGCTGGCATTGGTGCTGATGTTTCCTTTTGTACTCTATCAATTGTGGACTTTTGTCGCTCCGGCGCTTTATCCCAACGAGAAAAAAGGTGTCAAAACAGCCTTTTGCATCGGTTGCCTGATGTTTTTTCTCGGCGTTGCCGTGGGCTACTTTATTGTCTTTCCCGTCACTCTGCGATTTCTCGCCGACTATCATGTGAGCCAGATGGTGCCCAACCAGATTTCGCTCGACAGTTACATGGACACCTTCCTGATGCTCATCTTTGTCATGGGCATCATCTTCGAGCTTCCGTTGCTGGCATGGCTGCTGGGAGTCATGGGGGTGCTTCACCGCGACTTTTTCAGGAAGTACAGGCGCCATGCCGTGGTTGTATTGCTCGCACTCGCTGCCATCATCACCCCCACGGGAGACCCGTTTACCCTGATGATTGTCTTCCTGCCCATCTATCTGCTCTTTGAGATCAGTGCCTACCTTGTGCCAAAAACAGCCGTGACGGCCGATTAATCTGTCTTTTTCATACTTTATCGCCTGACTCCCGAAATAGTTTTCGGTTTTTTTCTTATCATTGTTGAAAATTGTCATTGAAATTGGCTTTTTTCAAAATGATTTTTTAATTTTGCCACATTAAAAAGAATCACTTCTATTATTAACTTCTAAATTCTTTAGATTATGAGGAAACTATTCTTATTCTTGGGAGCCGCATTGGCCATGAATGCTTTGGCTGGCATTAATGCCAATCGTGCTGTTTCTGTTCCCTATAACATGTATGTAGAGCCTTATTCCCATAGCTGCATTGTCACATGGGAGGACGATGACAACAGCGCATGGAACCTGCGCTACAGGCTGTATTCTGAGGAACCCGAGGAGCCTGTCCTGCTTCACTCGTTGAGTGGTAGCGCTTACACTGGCAACTATGCCGATATCACATTGCCTGCTCCTTGGTCTGGCGTCAATGTGCGCGGCGGTAACAATGCCATCTATATCAAGAATAACTACAACAATGTTGCCCAGGGTTATATCAAGTACACCATTCCCGAGGGCTACAACAATGCCACCTTCACTTTAATGGTTACTTCTCAGAATAGTGCTAGTGATGGTGTCGGTGATGTGACTGTTTCAACACCACAGACTGCTGCGGTCAGCCACAACTTCTCTAAGAACGAGACCTTCTACTGGGTGGTAACAGCAAGTTCTGGAGAGCAAATCACCATGATTTCCAATGATGCCAGCTATTCGCCTAATATGACCTTGATCGCAGTTTATTCAGGCGATGCTTCTCCATCCAAGAATAGGGCCAACGAGTGGACCAATGTCAACAACCTTGACAAGATGGAGTACACTATCGAAGACCTCGAGCCCGAGACCGACTATGAGGTTCAGGTACAGGCTATAGGTTCCAACGGCACCCTGAGCGACTGGTGCAGGGCTGATGTCTTTACTACCCTTGCCGAAGGCGATGACCCCATCATTCCATCGGTTCACATCCTGGGAGAGGTTGATGACCAGGTATGGTCCCCCTATGCAGGCACCAAGATGGAGTATGATCCCGACACTGAAACTTATACGGCTACCGTTCACATCGAAGAGGGTGCGACTTTCGGCTTCACCACCGAGATTGATGATAACGAGGACATGGGTGGTTGGGATTACATTTGGCCCTTCCGTTTCGGTCCAGAGAGCGATGGCATTTTCATGTTATATGATCAATATCTCGGTCAGCACTTGACATTGAGCTATGACAACTTCTCAGACATTCAGGTGACAAGTACTGGTACCTATGAGATAACCGTGAGCCTGGAGCAGCACTACATCATCGTCGGCAAATTACCTGATCCCGTGATTCCCGATGTTTATGTCCTGGGCCAGATTAACGACCAGAACTGGGCACCCAATGCTGGCACCAAGATGGAGTATGATGAAGTGAGACAGATTTATACCGGCACTTATACCCTTGAGGTTAATGAGACCTTCGGCTTTACCACCGAGTTGGCTGAAAACAATGACCAGGGTGGCTGGGACTACATTGAGCCCTTCCGCTTTGGCCCCGAGAGCAACGGTGACTTCTTCTTATATGATGAGTTTCTTGGCCAGCCCTTGACTTTGACCTTCGACAACTATGGAGCGATCAAGGTATTAAGTGCTGGTCAGTACAAGGTGACCGTGAACTTAGAGACCAATGCCGTCGTTGTTGAAAAGGTAATTCCCGCAGGCCTGCGTGGCGATGTGAACGATGACAAGGTGGTTGATATCACCGATGCCACCATGCTTATCAATTACCTGCTCAGCAGTGATCCAACCGGCATCAACATGGTGAACGCCAACTGCGACCTGCAGGGAGGTGTTGACATCAGCGATGCCACAACCTTGATCAACTTCCTGCTCAACAGCGAGTGGCCTGACTAAATTATGCTATTAGCTATCAGAGGGCATCCGTGCTCTTGGGCATCGCGCTAAGATAATCAGCATTCGTCCGCATTCCTGTAAAAGGGAGTGCGGATGTTTTTTAGACAATTATCGTGTCTTGGGAAACTTATCTGGTCTTTGAAGGAGCAGGGCCTTTCTGTCAAATTGAAGTATCATTGACTTTTGCTCAATAGCTTATTTCTATATTGTTATCTTTTACCGGACACGATAATAGACAAGACATAAGTTGATGTGGATGTTTATGGTTGTTCGTGTTGTTTGAAGAGGCATTCACTTAATAAATTCGAGAAAAAACTTTGTTTTTTCTTTTCATTTACAATTTTTTATTATATTTGCCGAATTGAATACAACAAATATTTATTAATCATTAAATCTTAGCATTATGAAGAAATTTATCTTTTTATTTATTGGCTTGGCCTTTGCTGTGAATGCCTATTCACAGACAACCCTGCCCAAACCCTTGAATCCGGTAGTAACCGACTGGATTGATTCGAATCCTGTGATTTGGCCTAATGACTCATTTTCCGTGAATAGCCAAGTGATGCTAGAATGCGGAATGGACTGGATGCAGAATCCAGTAGCAGATGATTACCCTGGTCATAAGGCTGTATTTGAGGCTATGGATGAAGGCATTATGTTAGAGTATACTACTCTTGATGAAGACAAGGTGAGCTATAGCATTTATACAGATAATGATAAGCTTTTTGTTCTCACACCTGAGATG